>JANMSB010000229.1:0-4222 GCA_031388915.1 Pseudomonadota bacterium
GTGGTAAAGAGCGCGCCTGCTGCTGCTGCCCGTGCGACCGGCGCTGCCGCGACGACTTGCCGGGAATTCGGCGAAAAGAACATGGCGAACCCGCATCCGCACAGGGCGACCCGCCACATGATGTCGAAATGGTTGGGCGATGCCGGCAGAAACGCGAGGCAGATCAAGCCAACGAATCCGATCGCCATGCCGATACCGCCGAGTACACCGGCGGGAAAGCGATCGGACAACATGCCAGACGCGGGCGCCACGATCATGCTCATCAACGGCAAGGGCGCGAGCACCGCACCGGCAGCAGCCGGCGAGAAGTGGAATTGCTGTTGCAGGCGGAACGGTAACGACACCATCATGATCATCATGGCGGCGTAGCCGGCCAGCGAGCCAATACATGGCAGCGCGATATTTTTCAGGCGCAGCAGATCGACCGGAAACACCGGCTGCGGCTGACCGAGTTCTCTGCGTACGAACACAAAGCCCAGCGCAACGCTCAGTGCCACGAGCGTGATTGGCACGATCGGCGAGTAACCGTGAATGGCGCTCTCCAGGCCGGTGATCGCGAGTCCGAAGGTTGCGGCACACATCGCTGCGCCGAGGAAATCATAGGGTGCGTTGTTGCGCGAGCCTTCCGGCAGAGATTTTCGTCCGATCAGGATCGACAGCGGACCAAACGGGATGACCATGGCAAACAACCAGGGCCAGCTCGCCACCGCAAGAATGGCGCCGCCGATGATGGGTGCGAGCGACGCCGCAATGGTGGCGATCATGGTGTTGAAACTCAGACCGCGACCGAGGCGCGACGACGGGTAAATAGACCGGATCAACGCCGCACTGACGCTCAACACCGCAGCAGCGCCCAGCGCTTGGAACGCGCGCACTAGGGCAAGCGCGGGAAGGCTGTGCACGAAAAAGCACAAGCAGGTTGCGACCACGAAAACGATTTGCCCATATTGATAGGTAGCGCGATGGCCGATACGGTTGCCGAGCGCCGAAAACGGCAGCAAGGACATCATCAACACGAGCTGATAAACAGTGACGATCAGCACCGCTGCGGAGGGTTCAACGTGCAGCTCTCTGGCAATCGTCGGCAAGGCCACGCTGATGATCGCCCCGTCCACAGTGGTCAGTATCGTCCCTAGCGATACTGCGGCGACGGCTACATAGCGGCGTCGCGGCGGAAGTCCGCCCGCAGAACCCGAGTCCGCATGGTTCGCTTTGGTGCCCACTTCGGCCGTCATCAATATCCCCTGGCTATGGTTGGAACAGGCTGTGTTGCGGCGCGCTTCGTTTACGCCACATCCGTTCAAATATACTCGATTTCATCCATCGCCAAGGATCATGGAGCACCTTTGCGCGCTAGGCAGGCGATGGTATCCTGAATGCATTCACCGGAGACCGCCATGGAACTCAAAGATCAAACCGATCATATTGCCTTGCTGTCGTTGATGATGGTGGGCGTACTAACCAAGCGACTCGTTGAAGTTGGCCAGTTGGACAAGGAGACTGCAGAGCACCTGCGCAAACTGGTCCAAGGCGTGCGCATTCATGCGAAGAATGTTGGCCTCACTGACCTGAAGATACTGTTCGACAATATCGACAATTCGTTGGCTACAACAAAGTCAGAAAAATCCCAAAGCTGACCAGAGCTGACTGGCTAACCAGGCGTATCTTCCCGCTACGCCGCAATCACTGCGCAACCTGCACAGACGTCACGCTCACGCGCAACGCCGCCACTTGTTCTGCGGTCATCACCCCCAATCCGGAATCGACCGTCGTGGTTTCGCCCGGCTTGAGCGTGATACGCAATTGACGAACCTGTCCTTGCTGGGCAACGCGCCCATGGGCATCGAGCAACACCGGCGTGATTTGCAGATTGGTTACTGCCACCTGGGCACGATTCTGCACGGCGAAGTACACACGACCAGCACTATCCTGCTGCACGGCGGTGGCGATGTAATTGCCGGGATTCTGATTTAAGTCCATGCGCTGGAATTCACCCGCCGCCATCTGCCCATAGTCGCTTTGCGAATCTGCCGCCGCCTTGAATAACTGCATGGCGCCCGGCAAGTCGCCGCGCTCCTTGGCCATGTTGCCCAAGTAATAAGCCGCAGGCGCAGTGGGTAGCAGGCTGGCGCTTTTCTTTAACCACTCCTCAGCTTTGGTCTTGTTGCCTAGCTTGAACTGCGCAATGCCGCCACCCAGGTAGGAGGCAAAATAATTGCCATCCAGCGCGATAGATTTTTCATACGACGCCAGCGCCTCCTTATGCTGTTTCTCAGACATGGCAATGTCGCCCAACAACTGCGTAAAGCGCGCCTCACGCGGCAACATCTGTACGGATTCAGCCGCGAGCTTCTTTGCCGTGGCCATGTCCTTCTTGTTGGCAGCGGCCAGCGCCTGATCGTACTTGTCATACGCGGGCTTTATTTTGCGCAGCTCAGCCATCTTTGCCGCATAGCGCTCAACACCCAGATCACCGCCTGCACCCAGCGCTGCGAGCAAGGCTTGATTTTTCGCAACGCGCTCCGGCGAAGGTGGATGTGAAGCAAACAAGCCTTCCAACCAGTTTTGGTTACGTCCGCTGGCTTCAGACAAACGCACAAAGGTTTGCTGCAAGGTCACGGCGCCACTTAAGTCATAACCGGCGCGTTTCATGTAGAGCATGCCGTAATGATCGCTTTCCAGTTCCTGCTCACGACCATACTTGGTCTGCACCAACTGCGCACCGACTCCCGCCCCCATGATGGCGAGGTTGCCCACACCGGCATTCACATCGCTGGTGGCCAGACCGATCTGTGCAGCAACCATGCCCACTTGCAATAACGTGCCACGTTCCTGCGCCTTGGCGCCGTGTCGTGCGGCGGCGTGCACGATTTCATGCCCCAACACCGCCGCGAGTTCAGCTTCGTTGTTTAACTCAGTGAGCAGCCCGCGATTCACAGCGATCTTGCCGCCCGGCAACGCCCATGCATTGGGCACAGAACTATTCAGCACCACAAATTCGTAAGGCAGCTTGCGATCCGACACCGCAGCCAACTTCTGCCCCACGTCATTCACGTAAGTCGTCAACGTTGGATCAAGCGTGAAGTCGCCACCCTCGCCTTGACGCGTCGCCGCATAGTGCTGCTCACCTATTTTCAACTCTGAAGCTTCGGAAACAAATTGCAACTCCTGTTTGCCGGTGACGGGATTGACGCCGCAGGCAGTCAGACATAGCAGCAGGACGGACGGTAATGTATTGATGGTTTTCATCGCGAAGCCTCAACAGCGGAGCGAGCACCAAGCATTCTGAACTCCGTTCCCTGTTCGATTCAATCACAGATAAATAGAACCCATCTCTAAAACGCGCCCATGATTGTCATTTCGACCGCAGGGAGAAATCTTTCCGAAGCTTGGGTAGCGATGGTTTGCTGCCAGTGGCTATCCCCAAGTCCTTTTGCTTTTTCTTTTATCTTCGATTACAAAGTTAGTAAGTAACTGTCCCTCCAGGAAAACAAGGAACCGATTGTGCCGATATACAGCATCAAGTCCCTTTGCAAAGGGACTTTTGGGGTCCCTAAAAATGGCCTCTACTTCTAGTTAGGGAAAGCCCATGAGTGTGCAGATATCAACCATGTCGGCGCAGATCAGTCGCGCACGCATCTCCAAGGATGATTTCGCTGAGGCAGCAGAGTAATTGCAAGCCTTGCGTGGTATTCGCTCTACGGTCGTCAAGCGCTCACTTTTGCTTGCGGCAATAATTGCCTACGCACGGCCATTCTCAAATAACGAAACTAGCAAAGACAGTCGTGCTACATCTTTGCTGAAAGCTAGTCCAACCAAACTTCTTAATGGGCGAGAACAAGACCTGCATCGCAAATTGCTAGCGTTACGCAATCAGGCTCTTGCGCACTCTCAATACGAGAGCAAGCCAATCAAGCGAGTTAGAGGCTCTAGCGGCGGTTTCATAATGCAGGGGCGGCCCTTTGATATTCTGTCGGAATCTATCGACTACACCATGTTCATGTCGCTCTGCGACAAGATGGAAAGCCACTGCGTCAGACAACTATTCGAAATCAATCGCAAGCTCTCGGCAGTTGAAATGAGACCCTAACATGCCAATCATGTTCGCTCCCTTCGGTCGCCCGGCTCGCAAAAGCCTTCGGCATTTGCTCGCGGCATATTGGCGGCGTTAGGGACAGGCAGTGACAACAGTAGTTTCAAACCTTGATGTGTACTTGGCAAT
>JANMSB010000261.1:0-4351 GCA_031388915.1 Pseudomonadota bacterium
GTCGAATCGGCTTTGATGATGACCGGCAACTCGGGATCTTGCGCCTTGTACTGGCGTAACAGGTTTTCCAGCTCCGGCAGTGTCACCGGATAGGTGTCGAGATACACCGTGCCATCGGCGGTGATGGAAATCGCCTTGGTCTTGGGCTTGGCAAGCGCAGGTGTCTCGCTGGCCTTGGGCAGATTAACTTTGATGCCCTGCACCGATGCCGTGGTCATGATGATAAAAATCACCAAGAGCACATAGGCGAGATCCAACATGGGCGTAATGTTGATCTCGTCGTATACGTCTTGCTCTTCACCTGAAGCGGACATGTGCAAATCCTCGGCGGCAATAAGGCGGCGACCCTAAAAAAGAGGCTCTATGCTCCATAGGAACAAAGAGCCAACAGGGGGATCGTCAATTAGCTGTAGTACTCGGCCACGCGCGTAACGAACTCATCGACAAACACGCGCATATCGGCATTCACTTCCTTGATGCGAGTGTTCAACCAGTTGTAGCCGAACAAAGCGGGAATCGCGACAACCAGACCGGCCACCGTAGCCGCCAATGCAGCAGCAATACCTGGCGCAATGGCGTTGACGTTCACATCGCCGGCGGCAGCGATAGCGGCGAAGGTAATCATCACGCCCACCACTGTACCGAGTAGCCCAAGAAAGGGACCACCGGCAATGGCGATGGTGAGCAACACCATCTGCGATTGCAGCCGCTGTGTCATGCGCACCTGGGTGGCGTCCATCGCCGCGTGAATGGCGGCAATAGCCTGCGGTGAAAGTATCTTCACACCACTGGCGCCGGCGGATGGCAAGCCGACGCGACCAGTCATTTCCTGTACGCCGCGGTGATACAAGCGATAAATGGTGGAGTACTTGTACTCGTCCTGCTGCTCGCCGATGTGCGGCATGAAGGCGGATTCACTCAGCGCGTCATCACCATCGATATCTTCTTTGTTGTCGAGTGCGGTGGGGTCGCCACGCAGCCGCTCGAACTGTTTGATGAATGCGGCATTGGCTTTCTGCACGCGACTGAGATAAATCGCCTTGCCAACAATAATCATCATCGCAACCACGAACATGATGCACAGGATGATGATCACCACCCAGCCGTCCACCGTAACGTTGTTCATGGTGGTGGCGAAGTAATTGGGCTCCTCGCCCTCCTTCTGCGCATCGGCGCCGTACACCGTCAGAATCGACTCCTGTCCCTGAGCCATAGCAGACGCCTTAATCCACTCCGGTACGCGTGCACTGCCGACTACTTGCACTTCATCTAATTCACCGATCAAACCATTGCCATTAGCAGTGCCATTGCCAATGGTCAACGTGCCGGTGACTTCAATCGCCTGGGCCGCAGCATTGGAAACTTCTTTGCCATCTACATAGAGAAGCAACTTGCCGTTACCCACCACTGCCGCCAAGTGGTGCCATGAACCGGTGCTCAATGCTTCCGGTTGCAGAACTTCCACATCCCCAGCTGCTGTGGCAACGCGGGCATAGGTCTGCGCGCCGCGAATACCCAGCACCACATGCTTGGCTTGATCTTCCAACGCCATTACATAGGCATCGGTCTGCGGCTGGTCGATACGCACCCAGCTCGACAAGGTAATGCCCTTGGCCGGTAACAGGCGCAGCGAGGAACTCGCCGGCACATAAATGCCCTGAGTCCCCGCAAACTTGGCGCCGCCGGCAATCAGCGCCGCCGGATTTATTTCGGCGGTCGAACTAGTTGCCTTATTGCCATACGCCGTGCTGTCGGCCAGCGCTGCTTCGCCCTCGCCGAAGTGATAGACCAACACCTGCGCCGCATCGTAAGTCTCGGCGGCCTTCGGCAAGGTGGTGCCGTTACTGTTGCCGTAGTAAAGATAAATTTTGTCGGTATTCAAGCCGCCCGACAGGCGCGGCACATTCACCCAAATGAACGCCAACTGGCTGGTGGTGTCATAGCGTTCGATGTGAAACTTCAGCGGCGTCTTATCGTCGCCGGCCACAAATCGAAAATCGCTGCCGTCCGGCTGGGTATCGCCAAAGTAGCCGAAATTTCCCAGATGCAAACGAATCAATACCGGCACATCGGTAGGCGTGCCGGTGATATCGGCAGCGGCTGGGCTCAAATCAAAGCTGATTTCCTTGCGGAAATTCCATTCCTCGCTCCACCAGGCATGGCTGACCATGGGCAGGCAACACAACAGCACCGCGAATAACTTGCGCACCGACTCTTCCCCTAGCATTGATCGAAATGAAGACAGCAGTAGCCATCGTGGAGCTGGCTGGTCCCGGGCCACCTGTGCTGTGCCGCACATTGTTCACGGCGTTGGTGATGATTTCGTGACAAATATGTATTTCACTTGTCTTACACTTCACCTGCAGATGCAGCTCTCCAGACTCGCGAACCACTTGAATCGGGATACAAGTAGATTGGACGAATCGCATTTCATCTGTATGACAAATAGTCTGACTACCGGCGGCGACAAACCCAGGGCACGGCGCCAGTGGCTGCAACAACAACATCGAGCATTGCAGACAGCTTGGCTGCGAATGGAGAAAAGTCAGGGCATGACGGCCATTCACGCAGTGCGCGTGGCGGCGCGACGGCTACGGACCGTGCTGAAAGCTTGGCGCAAGGAAATCCATCCCCTCAGGTATGCCCAACTTCGCTTTGAACTGCGCGACATCGGGCGGCTTCTGGCGCCTACTCGCGAGGCCGATGTCAGACGTCGACTGATCGCCAAACTGCTACGCGCGGTGCCGGCGGAATTGGCACAGACTGCCAACCAGTTGCTGATTCAACTGGATCAAGCACGGGCCGCAGAGCGCCACACGTTACGCACTGAAATGCACAGTGAGCGCTGGCATACGGCGCTGACCCACATCCAAGCGTGTATCAACAGCGATCAGTTACTGGCCGTGCCGCGCATCACCGCAGGGTTCGCGGTCGAACTGCGTCGTTTCGATAAAGACTTACACAAATTGCGCAAAACCTGTACCAAAAAACGAATTCGCACATCGCAACTGCACACGCTGCGCATCAGAGGCAAGAATAAGCGTTATGCCGCTGAAGCGCTCAGTGAGCTGAGCGGGCACGATCTGACGTCTTCTCTGAAGTTTCTGCGGCGGTTGCAAGATCTACTGGGCGACCTGCATGACAACCTACAGATAAGAGAATGGTGCAAGGGAAATCGCATCGATCCGTCACTGATGGCGCTGCTGGAAGCGCGTCTCGACCAGTGGCAGGAATCTCAAACAACCAAGTTCAATGAATTGCGCACTAGGGTCTGCTAACACCCATGCCATCGCTGTCTGTGAGAGTCAGTTAGATCCAGCCTACTTTCGGCGCTCTACCGGCAGCTACTGCTTCAAGGAGCCGCGTTCGCTGCATCTCGGGCGAGAAACGTTTCCACCTCATCCAGTACGACTTTGGCGCTTTGCGTAATCGCTTCATCACTGCCGTCATAGATCTCCTGGCGGAATACATCGCGGATGCCACCATCGACATCCCCCTGTTGCAACGCGATAGTCCGCAAGGAACGCAGCGCAAGCGGTCGATCCACAGTGGGTTCACCCACGCTCAATACTCTTTGCAGCACCGGAATAACCTGTGATCTCGGTGCGTTGGCCAGTGCGGCAATCGCGGCGGCACGCGTGTTGGCATCAGGATCGGAGACCTCCGCTATCCATTTGTCCACTGTGTCGGAAGGGATCGTTGGTAGCAACGTTGGCTCATCGTATTCCACTGCCTCGGCCTGCTCGTTGTCGCCCTGGACGCGCGTCGAGAACTGCACCTCTTGCACTGCCGGAGTAGTCACCTCTGCACTGCGGTGCGAACGAGTTAAATATGAATAGCCGAGGAAACCTGCAAAGCAGGCTGTAAACAGCGCCGCAAGCAGCAATGAATTACGAGCCATGCCGCACCAAGATCAATAAAAGATGGCCACTACTCGCGACCACGACCAGTAGGCTGCCATTGAGCCAATCCCATATAACGCTGGCCTGCGGCCGAGTTCGACCATGGGCCAACGCCGCAGCAGACGCCAGACTAACCATGCAGTAGCGACTGTCATGAGTTGCCCGATCTCGACACCCACATTGAAGGTCAGCAACGCAGTGGGCAGATAATTCTGCGGTAGGCCGATTTCTTTCAGTGCACCGGCAAAGCCCAGACCGTGCACCAGTCCGAACAAAAATGCCAACATCGCCGGCCAGCGGCGTGCGAGCGTCATGCGTTGATGCAATGCTTCGCCAGCGACCAGCAGAATTGACAGTGCGATAGTGGCCTCCACCGGTGGTGAGCGCAGTGTTACCCAGCCTAATGCGGCGCTGGCCAGCGTCAGGCTGTGCGCGGCAGTAAACGCGGT
>JANMSB010000265.1:0-3067 GCA_031388915.1 Pseudomonadota bacterium
ATCACGAAATCCACTTCGCGGGTTTGGGAACCTCTGATTAATTGGGTACTTGTCATTTCGACCAACGGGAGAAATCTTGCATGTGTTTGATACTCAAAACATTCAAGCGAAGAAAGATTTCTCCCTGCGGTCGAAATGACAATTAATCAGAGGTTCCTTTGACTACGCGCATCAATCGATACACCGCCGGAATGACAAACATGGATAACAACGGTGCGGTAATCATGCCGCCCACCATGGGCGCGGCAATGCGGCTCATGACTTCTGAGCCCGCGCCGTGGCCCCAGAAAATGGGCAACAGGCCCGCGACAATCACGGCGACCGTCATCGCTTTGGGGCGCACTCGCAATACCGCGCCTTCGCGAATCGCGTCGTCCAGAACGTCTTGCTTCAGTTCAAGTCCTTGCTCCTGACGCGCTGCGACGGCTTGTTTGAGATACAGCAGCATCACCACGCCGAACTCGGCCGCGACGCCGGCCATTGCAATGAAGCCTACGCCGGTAGCCACCGACAAGTGGTAACCCTGTAGATAGAGCAACCACACACCACCGGTGAGTGCGAACGGCAGCGTGCCCATGATGAGCACGGCTTCATCGATGCGCCTGAAGGTGAGGTACAGCAGCACGAAGATGATCATCAAAGTAGCCGGCACGACCAGTTTTAAACGTGCGTTGGCGCGTTCCAGAAACTCAAACTGGCCGGCGTACGCGATGCTCATGCCGGGTTTGAGTTGCACTTGGGTGGCGATGGTTGTTTGCAGGTCTTTGACGGTGGAGGCCAGATCGCGATCACGCACATCGACATACACCCAGCCGGACGGGCGTGCGTTTTCGCTTTTCAGCATCGGCGGGCCTTCGCTGATTTTTAAGTTGGCAACGGTGCCCAGCGTGATCTGTTGACCCATGTTGGTAAGCACTGGCAGTTGCCGCAACTTGTCGAGCGAATCGCGTAGCTCGCGGGGATAACGCACATTGATGGGAAAGCGCGCCAGTCCTTCCACGGTTTCGCCGATGTTTGCGCCGCCAATGGCGGACGACACAATCGCCTGCACTGCATCTATATTCAGCCCATAACGCGCCGCAGCGGCACGATCAATATCGACATCGATATAACGGCCGCCAGTCAAGCGCTCGGCTAACGCCGAACTGACGCCGGGAACGTTCTTGGCGGCGCGCTCGATTTGCTGCGCAACTTCATCGATGGCGACTAGGTCAGTGCCGGATACCTTCACGCCAATGGGACTCTTGATGCCAGTGGCCAACATGTCGATGCGATTGCGAATCGGCGGCACCCACACATTGGTCAGGCCGGGCACTTGCACCACGCGATCCAGTTCGGCAACCAATTGCTCCGGCGTCAAGCCCGCACGCCATTGTTCTCTCGGTTTGAATTGAATGGTGGTCTCGAACATTTCCAATGGCGCGGGATCGGTGGCGGTTTCAGCACGGCCAGCTTTGCCGAACACACGATGCACTTCAGGAACGGATTTGATGAGTCGATCCGTCAGTTGCAACAACTCTGAAGCTTTGGCCGCAGACAAGCCGGGCAGCGCCGAGGGCATGTACAACAGATCGCCTTCATCCAGCGGCGGCATGAACTCACCACCCAAACGACTCAGCGGCCAGGCGGCGGACAACATCAACAGCGCCGCCAGTACTAGCGTAACTATAGGTTGGCGTAACACGGCATCCAGCGCGGGACGATACGCTGCAATCAACGCACGATTGAGTGGGTTGCGCGTTTCGGCAGGAATGCGCCCGCGTATCCAGTAACCCATCAGGATCGGCACCAGCGTTACCGCCAACGCCGCTGCACCTGCCATCGCATAGGTCTTGGTGAATGCCAGCGGTTTGAATAGTCGGCCTTCCTGTGCTTCAAGCGTGAACACCGGAATGAACGACAGGGTGATGATGAGCAAGCTGAAGAACAGTGCTGGACCAACTTCGGTGGCTGCTGCCGTGATCACTCGCCAATGTTGCTCGCCCTGCAACTGTTGATCGGGATGGGCGTGATGCCAGGCTTCGATTTTCTTGTGCGCGTTTTCGATCATCACCACCGCAGCATCCACCATCGCGCCGATGGCAATCGCCACACCGCCGAGCGACATGATGTTGGCGCTCACGCCTTGATATCGCATGACGATGAAGGCCGCCAGAATGCCCAGCGGCAACGAGATGATCGCCACCAATGCCGAGCGTAGATGCCCCAGGAACAGCCAGCACACCAGCGCCACCACGACGAACTCTTCGACCAACTTGTGGGTGAGGTTGTCCACGGCGCGATCAATCAATTGCGAGCGGTCGTAGGTGGGGATGATCTCCACCCCTGTTGGCAAACTGCGTTGCAACTCGGCGAGCTTGGCTTTAACTGCTGCAATCGTGGTGCGCGCGTTTTTTCCGGAGCGCAGCACAATCACGCCGCCTGCGACTTCACCCTGGCCATCGAGTTCAGCAATGCCACGCCGCATCTCCGGCCCGAGTTGAATGGTGGCTATATCGCCGACGTTCACCGATACGCCGTTGGCAGTGGTTCTTAACGGAATGGCGCGAAAATCGTCCAGCGTTTTTAGATAACCCGAAGCACGCACCATGTACTCCGCTTCGCCCAGCTCCAGTACCGAGCCACCGGTTTCCTGATTGGCTTGTTGAATGGCTTCGATGACCTTTGCTTGCGGAATGTTGTATGCAGCCATCTTGAACGGATCAAGCACCACCTGGTACTGCTTCACCATGCCGCCGATGCTGGCGACTTCAGCTACATCCGGCAGCGTTTTCAGTTCGTACTTCAGAAACCAGTCTTGCAGCGTGCGCAACTGACTCAAGTCGTGGCCGCCAGTCTTATCTACCAGCGCATATTCGTAGATCCAACCCACGCCGGTGGCATCCGGACCGAGCGAGGCTTTAGCGCTGGCCGGCAAGCGACTTTGTACTTGATTCAAATACTCCAGCACGCGCGAACGCGCCCAATACACATCCGTGCCATCTTCAAACAACACATAGACGAATGAATCGCCGAAGAACGAATAACCACGCACGGTCTTGGCGCCGGGCACCGAGAGCATCGTAGT
>JANMSB010000286.1:0-2276 GCA_031388915.1 Pseudomonadota bacterium
CTGAGGTTTCCCCACAAACATATATGTTTGATCAAAGAGTTAGCGAGTAAGCTCTGATAAAAACGGTGCATGCATGATGAGTTTTTGGCGTTCTTTTGGTTACCACACTAAAAGGAGCCGCTCACCATGCATGCCACGCAAGTATTGCAGAAGTGCCTATCGAGTGTCTTTCAACCCATGCATGTCTACCGAGTCCGTGTGCTGCTCGGCGCAGTACATGCCTTGTTGCTGGGTCGCCGACTAATCTTGATGGAGCTGGCGCGCTCATGGCCGGGAGCGGATCGGATACGTGCGCCCCTGAAGCGCCTGGATCGATTGTTAGGGAATCGGCATCTGGCCAGCGAGCGTGAGTCGATTTACGCGGCCATGCTGGGTTGGCTGATCCGACAACCGCGGCCGTTACTGTTAATCGATTGGTCTGATCTGCATGCCGATTGTCGTTGGCAATTACTGCGCGCCTCAATCCCCTTAAGCGGGCGTGCCTTCACTGTATTCGAGATGGTGTTTCCAGAGTCAATGAAAGGTTCGCCACGTGCGGAAAAGCAATTCCTCAAGCGTTTACAGGCGCTCATCCCGGCGCACGTCGTGCCCATCCTGGTGACGGATGCGGGATTTCGTGCGCCGTGGTTTCGCACTGTCGCCAAGCTGGGCTGGTGCTATGTGGGTCGCCTGCGGGGTCGCACTCGATTGCAAGTAGCAGGCGGCAACTGGTTCGACAACCGCGATCTACATGGCCTCATCAACCGCCCTGCCAAGCGTTTGGAAAACGTGCAGATGGTCGAAAGCAATCCGTATCTCGTGGACTTGGTGCTATATCGCAAACCGCAGCGGCATCGCCAACGCTTATCGGTGCGCAGTCGCACCAAAAGCCGGGAAGATGCCAGCGTCAGTGCGCAACAGCGCGAATCGGAACCCTGGCTGCTGGTCGTCTCGCCGCAATTGCGCTCATGGCAACCTCGGCAGTTGGTAGCCATCTATGCCAAACGCATGCAGATCGAACAGAGCTTTCGCGATCTCAAATGTGATCGTTATGGCTGCGCGTTCAGGTTCAGTCAGACGCGGATCAAAGGCCGCATCGAGTGTTTGTTGCTGATCCATGCATTGGCCACTTTCGTCGCTTGGCTTGCGGCGCTGACCCTCGGGGTCACGGCGTACATTCGCTACGGCGGCATCACATCCGCAAACCGGCCTTACCCTCACTACTCGCGTCTGCGTATTGCCTGGACAGCCCTGCAGCGCGGTGATCCACACTGCACTGTCAACGCCTTGCATGCCGCCTTCATCCACCCACCCTCCGACTTCCTCTCCCTGCTGCAAATCCCCACCGAACGACCTTCGTGATTTTGTGGGGAAACCTCAGGCTGTCCTGCCCTTTTCAACGTCGCTTCGAAACAGGCGTGACTTTTTCGCGCTCCCGAAATCAAGCGCTTAGCAGCGCATGATTTCGCCGGGCCATTCATGGCCCGGAAAGCAGGCTGTTGAAAATGAGATTTTCAACAGCCTGTTAAGCGGACAAGCGCCATTTTCCTTATTCCGTTCGTCCTGTCGAAGCATTCCGACTTCCGGAATCCTTCGAAGACCGAAGGCCATCCCTGTGGGACAAGTTCACTGAAAACCGCTCCTGCGTTTCCAGTGGTTCCGCCATCCATGGCGGTCGCGGGGCGAACGGACTGTCGTATAGAAGTCATTAGACGCGCGCTCTTAATGTGTCTGAAAAATCGCCTGATACAGTTCGATCTTTTTCTTGATAGCCGCGGTTTCTGCCGCCGTAGGGTTTGCGGGATCAGCAGCGGGCGGTAACGGTCCGTATTTCATGAGCGCTGCGGTCAACAACAAACGTGCCTTGGTAGTGATGAGGTTGTTGCCTTCGATGTATAGATTGTTCGGATTCACATTCACCAAGGCGTTCGCATCACCGCGTGCGGTCTTGACGACCGGTAAGCCGCTGAGCGCCGCGATTTGCAGTGCCTTTTCTTGCGACGGAGACAAGCTGGAGTAAGGCGACAAGCCTTCGCCGACAATGCCGGCTAGCGGATATTTCTCCAATAGCATATCGATGCTGCTGGTGATTCCCGGTTCATTGCTGGCACTGGGGGCACCGCTGTCGTCGTACCACACATCACCCTTGACCATGACGACTTTTGGAATTGCCGTCGGTAGTAATTCGCCCGCAGCGTTTTTGATTTCCACTGGCACAGACTTGTAGACACCGCCTTCACGCAACAAGCCACCCTGCTGCGATGGCAAAGTGGTCATGCGTACTTCGGATTTCCAGG
>JANMSB010000290.1:0-3655 GCA_031388915.1 Pseudomonadota bacterium
AGTGAATTTCGACGTGCAATCCGTGATGCACCAGCACTACCACGCTGGGCGTGGCTGCATCGCCTTGATATCCGGCCAGCGCGCCGGCGTCACGCAGGGTGGTGACGTTATTGCCGAGCTTTACTTGCAGTGCGCCATTGCTTACCGAGTAAACAGTGGCATCGCTGTGTGAGCCTTGTTGCAATGGGAAATGGCTGTCGAGGAATTGCCGCGCAAAGGCAATGACCTTCGCGCCACGCACGGGGTTGTAACCGCCAGCGCGTGTAGCACCGTTGTCTTCAGAGATGGCATCGGTGCCATACACGGCATCGTACAAACTGCCCCAGCGCGCATTGGCGGCATTCAAGGCGTAGCGTGCATTGCTAACCGGCACCACTAGTTGCGGGCCGGCGAGTTTCGCAATGGCGTCGTCAACGTTGGTAGTCGCCAGGCTGAAATCGTCGCCGACCGGCGTCAGATAACCGGTTTCTTGCAGGAAGGTTTTGTAGGCCCGCAAATTGAATGGTTCGTTGCGCGATTCTTGGTGCCACTGATCGATTTGCGCTTGCAGTTGATCGCGACGCGCCAGTAGCGCCTGATTCTTGGGTGTGAGTTCGGTGACCAACTCGGCCAAACCATTCCAGAATGCGTGCGTGTCGACACCGGTGCCGGGCAGCGCTTCCTTGGTAACAAAGTGATATAGCGCAGGGGCGATGCGTACGCCGGCGAAGATAAATTGCTCAGTCATGCGGGGCTCTTAGTATTCCGGATAGGGTGCTAGGGTCGGTTAATTTACTGCGAATCGGCAGAATTGCACCAAAAAAGTTTGGGCTAACCGCTTTTGCGCCACACCGTGGCCAGCCACGGCTGCTGTTCGCACGGCACACCCTGGGGCCGATAGTAGTGCTCTAGCTCGGTGAAGCCCGCCGCCATCACATAACGTCGCCAGGTGTCGAGATCGTGATAGGCCCCGTAACGACCGCGATTCCAGCCCTCTTCGTTGCTGCCGCGCGGGTTGGAGCAAAACAGTACGCCCTCCGGTGTGAGCGTGCCCTGTAATTGTTGCAGCACCCGTGGCAATTCCTGGCTGGGCACGTGGAATAGCGACGCGTTGGCGAACACGCCGTCAAAGTAGGCATCGGGCAGGCGCAGTTCCAGGAAATTCTGTTGCCATACCTCGCAACCTGAGCTGGCACGCGCCATTTCAGCAAAGCGCGCTGCGCCTTCCAGCCCAATGGCAACATGCCCTAAGGAAGTGAAGGTCTCGAGATCACGTCCGGGCCCGCAACCAAAATCGAGAATCGTGAATGGTGGTTGGCCACGAATGTGGCTTAACAAGGCCTGGATGTTCTGACTGACATCATGACCCGCCGTACCGGCGCGGAATTCCTCCGCACGTTGCTCGTAGTGCTCCAGGGTGCGAGCGGTGATCTGTGCTAATTCGTTCGGTGGTATGGGCATGGACTTAAGGAGGGGCTAATTGACTTGTCATTTCGAACCCTTCGGCAGGCTCAGGATAAACTCCGTGAGAAATCTTTCTTCGTCTGGGTGCCTGACTATAAATCACTTGCAGGATTTCTCCCGTTGGTCGAAATGACAGTAGTGAATTAATCAGCGTTTTCCTACGGCGCCGACTTCGACATCTCGCGCGATAGTCGGTACGCAATCAAGGCAAGTATGGCCACGGCTACGATTAACGATGCCCATAACAACCAAGTTTTCCATGGCCGTTCGCGCGCCGCTTGCAAGCGCGCTACGCCACCCAATTCCTGCACTGCACCTAACTTCACTTGGCCGACGCGAATGTCGGTGTTTGATGTAGTGGTGAGTTTTGACAAAGAAGTGGTGGCCGACTGCGCCATGGCACTACCGAACGCTAATTGAAACGGCGCATTGCCGCGTGCAACGAATGTCAGTTCATGCGGCACCCAGGCCACTTGCAAGGTAGGTGCGCCGATTCCTAACGCGCCGGGCTGTGCCTGCAAACGCCAGTAACGATGCGTAGTGCGGGCAATGGTGAAACTGGGGTTGCGCACTACCTGACCGTTGTTACGTAGTTCGTACAGGTTCAATGTGGCAACGCTTTGCCACGGTGCTTGCGCTTGATCGCGCGATAACACCAAGACGCTGGCAAACGAATTGGTTTGCGGCAGTTTGACATTGATGCGATCAACCGGCGCATGCGCGTTCAAATCAAACTCAAAGGTGTTGGGGTTGTCCGCCACGACAGTTCCTGTGACTTCCATCGACACTCGCTGCGGCTCGGCTTGCGCTGCAGCCGGTTGCGCCAAGACCTCGGTCAGTGCAAACGCAGCGTTACGTTCCAGCCATTGCACGCGCAGGAATTTGGCTTTCACCGCGGTGAATTCGACGCGGTTCTGCACCAGGCGCTGCTCGGCAAAACTTAGATGGACGATGGGTGCATCGCTGACCAGCGTATGCCACTGGCCGAGATCATCGCTGCTGTCGATGCGGATCCGGCCGGAAAACTCCGGCGCATCGGTTGGCCACCGCAATTCCAGCGCACTGATGGCTTTATCCAGCGCACGCGCATCGATCAAGTAGGCTTGGGCCTGCATCGGCCGTGTTGCAGGCGAACTAGTTTGCAAGTCGACGCTGCCTTTGCCCGAGGCAATGGTCACTCGGAAATTATCTAACGCCTGCACCGGGTCGCCACGCAACGGAAACATCGCCACGCGGACGAAGTTCTCGCCAGCACTTTGCTGTTGCGCTGGCGTTGCAAGGGAATAAGGCACCCACTCGCCGTTGCCGTTAAAAATGCGTAGATCGCCGAGGTCGCTGCGTACCGTGTGTTGGTAAACCTCTTGGGGAACGGCTAATTGATACAGGGCCGAGTCATCTGCCAATTCCAGCGGCAGACCGAACGCGAAATCGTTGGGTGTCAGCTCGGCAGCCGTTACCAATGAGGTAGCGAGCGCCAAGCTCACGAAAAGCCAGTGTGGTTTCATGCGGGTTCCTGTTCGGCAGCACGCGCAGGCGGCAGGGGTGCGAAGTAACCAATAACCAACATCAGCGCACCCACAGCAATGAACGACACGATGCGCTCCACCGTACCGATGCGCGACAAATCGACGATGAATAGTTTCAGCACCACCACCGCCATCAACACCGCGCCGATAAACCACAGTGGGCGAGTGATTCGACGTGTGGCGAATACCATGGTGGCGAGTGCCAGCAAGGTCCAGAAAATCGACAGCGAGGTTTGTACCAGTGTCGATGTCAGCATGACATCGAGATCGAAGGGCACGCCTGCCCAGTGATGCAACGTGCGCAGCAACACGGCGTTCAACCATACGAAGATAGCAGCGCCCAATACGCGCAACGCCACCGTTTGATTGTCGGCCATGAGCGCGAGTTCTTGTCGCGCACCCGCCCACCACCAGCGAATGACTGCCAGCAGCACGGCCACTTGCGCAAGGTCGAGCGGATTGAGCAATGGCAAGTAGGGCAATGGATAGGGATCACCATCGAGCTGCATATTGGTGACCAGCGACCACAGCAACAAGTAGGCAGCGATGCCCGCGCCACCCACAACCATATAAGCATGGTGATGCGCCGCCAGCGGCCATGCCATGCTGGTCGTCAGGCGTGGCAGCAAATACAACGCCAGCGCCGGCATGATGGCCCAGGCAATGGCGGGCCATGAACCGCTGCC
>JANMSB010000291.1:0-4965 GCA_031388915.1 Pseudomonadota bacterium
AGTGAATTTCGACGTGCAATCCGTGATGCACCAGCACTACCACGCTGGGCGTGGCTGCATCGCCTTGATATCCGGCCAGCGCGCCGGCGTCACGCAGGGTGGTGACGTTATTGCCGAGCTTTACTTGCAGTGCGCCATTGCAACAAGGCTCACACAGCGATGCCACTGTTTACTCGGTAAGCAATGGCGCGCTGCAAGTAAAGCTCGGCAATAACGTCACCACCCTGCGTGACGCCGGCGCGCTGGCCGGATATCAAGGCGATGCAGCCACGCCCAGCGTGGTAGTGATGGTGCATCACGGATTGCACGTCGAAATTCACTTCGATGCCGCGCATCCCATCGGTAAAACCGACGCCGCGCACATCAGCGATGTGGTATTGGAATCGGCGCTCACCACCATTCAAGACTGCGAAGACTCGGTATCCGCTGTGGATGCCGAAGACAAAGTCGGCGTGTATCGCAACTGGCTGGGCCTGATGCAGGGCACCTTGGTTGAAAGCTTCGACAAAGGCGGCAAAACCATCACCCGCAACTTGAATGCGGATCGTCGTTACACCAAACCCAACGGCGGCGAACTCACGTTGCCTGGACGCAGCCTGCTGCTGGTGCGCAATGTCGGTCATCACATGATGAGCGACGCCGTCACCTTGAATGACCTGCCGGTGCCGGAAACCTTCATCGATGCGGCGGTCACTTCCTTGATCGCCATGCACGATTTAAAAGGCGGCAAGTTACGCAATTCGCAAACCGGTTCGGTGTATATCGTCAAACCCAAGATGCACGGCCCTGAAGAAGTGGCCTTCGCCGACCTGTTATTCAGTCGCGTGGAAGCGTTACTGGGTCTGCCCAAGTACACATTGAAGATCGGCATCATGGATGAAGAGCGTCGCACCACCGTCAACCTCAAGGAATGTATCCGCGCCGCCCAGCATCGCGTGGTATTCATCAACACCGGCTTTCTGGATCGCACCGGCGATGAAATTCATACCTCCATGGAAGCCGGCGCAGTCTTACGCAAGAACGAGATCAAGAAAGCGAAATGGCTGGATGCCTATGAGCGCAGCAACGTCGACATTGGCCTGGCGTGCGGCTTGCGCGGCAAGGCGCAAATCGGCAAGGGCATGTGGGCCATGCCCGACTTGATGGCCGATATGCTCAAGACCAAGATCGGTCACCCCAATGCCGGCGCCAACACCGCCTGGGTGCCCTCGCCCACCGCTGCAACCTTGCATGCTCTGCACTACCACCAAGTACAAGTGAGCTCTGTGCAGGAGCAACTAAGCAAGCGCGCGCCGGCCTCGCTGGATGACATTCTCACCCCGCCACTGGTTCCCCAAGTGAACTGGTCGGCTGCTGAAATCGAAGAAGAACTCAACAACAATGCCCAGGGCATTCTCGGTTATGTGGTGCGTTGGATCGACTTCGGCGTCGGCTGCTCCAAAGTGCCCGACTTCTACAATGTCGGCTTGATGGAAGATCGCGCCACCCTGCGTATCTCCAGCCAGCACGTGGCCAACTGGTTGCGTCATGGCGTGTGTAGCAAGGAGCAGGTCATGCAGGCCATGCATCGCATGGCCAAAGTGGTCGATCAACAAAATGCCGGCGATCCTGCTTATCTTCCTATGAGCGCCGACTTCGAGCACAACATCGCGTTCAAAGCCGCCTGCGAGTTGATCTTCACCGGCTGCGCACAGGCCAACGGTTACACCGAACCGGTGTTGACCGCCCGGCGGCGGCAGAAGAAAGCAGCCATGAAGGCTGGCTGATTGTTTATGTAGGAGCGGGCCATGGCTCGCTCCTATGCAACGCTTCGACCGCTCAATGAAAATTGCGCGCTTTAATTTGTAGATCACCCACCCAGTTGCTGCGGTCGATCATCGACTCCACCACCACATGCATCACACCGCTTTGATGCTGCAAACGACCGGTGACTTCCAACAAATAGGCCGACAGAAACGGCTGTCGATAACGCTGCGCTACATTTGACCAGACGATGAGATTGATCTGACCGGTCTCGTCCTCCAACGTAATGAACGTCGTGTCCTTGGCGGTTTGTGGACTTTGTCTGCCGAGCACCAGACCCGCAGTGCGTACCGGCGTGTCGTGCTCGATCTGCTGTAGCTGCGCAGCACTCATGATTTGATGACGCAGACAACGATCGCGTAACAACGCCAACGGATGCCGCCGCAGGCTCAGACCGATGCTGTGATAATCCGCCAGAATGTTTTGGCCTTCGGTAGGCACCGGCAACAAAGGCGTGGCTTCGGCCAACGGCAATTCCGCGAACAAGGATAGTTGCGTATCCACGCCCGCCAGCATCCACGCCGCTTGATGACGATTGCCAGCCAGACCGTGTAACGCATCGGCAGCGGCCAATGCTGCCAAATCGCGGGCATGCAGTTGTGCCCGCAAGGCCAGATCCTGTGAATCGACAAAGGCGCGTTCTTGTCGTGCAGTGAGCAAGCGTGTCGCGGCTTGCTCGGACAAGCCAGAAACCAGATGCAGCCCCAGACGCAAGACGGGTTTGTGATCGGCCTGACGATCAATAGTATCTTCCATACGAACGGCTGGTGTAGGGGCGGCTCGTGAGCCGCCCTGTTGCACCGCCAGATCGAGATAGGGCGGCTCGCGAGCCGCCCCTACGTATAATTTACCAACCTCCAGCGTACTCAACCACTCACTACACAACACATCGACAGAACGAACAACCACACCATGCTCGCGCGCATCGCGCACCAACTGCGCCGGTTGATAAAAGCCCATGGGCTGACTATTGAGCAGTGCCGCAGCGAACTCGGCAGGCGCATAACACTTGAGCCAAGCCGAGGCATAAGCCAACAAAGCAAAGCTGGCGGAATGCGATTCCGGAAATCCATATTCGCCGAAACCTTCAATCTGTTTAAAGATGCGCTCGGCAAACTCCCGTGTGTAGCCGCGCGCCAGCATGCCATCGCACAGACGCGTACGAAACTGTTCCAGCTTGCCAGTCTTTTTCCAAGTCGCCATGGCACGGCGTAATTGATCGGCCTCGCCCGGCGTAAAACCGGCAGCGACGACCGCGAGCTGCATCACCTGTTCCTGAAAAATGGGCACACCCAGTGTTCGCTTTAGCACCGCTTCAACCGCAGGACTGGGATACTCCACTTCTTCCAAACCATCGCGACGCCGCAGATAGGGATGCACCATATCGCCTTGAATCGGTCCTGGACGCACGATGGCAATCTCTACTACCAGGTCATAAAAATTCTTCGGACGTAAACGTGGCAGCATCGACATCTGCGCACGCGACTCGATCTGAAACACGCCGATGGTATCGGCCCGTTGAATCATTTCGTACACCTTGGGATCTTCCGCTGGAATGCTGGCTAAGGTCAGTTGCTTGCCATACCAGGCATTGTGCAAATCCAGCGCACGACGAATGGCGGCAAGCATGCCCAGCGCCAGCACATCCACTTTCAACAAACCTAACGATTCCAAGTCGTTTTTGTCCCACTGAATGACAGTGCGCTCGGGCATGCTGGCGTTTTCAATCGGCACCAGCGATTCAAGACTATCCGCGGCAATAACAAAGCCACCCACATGCTGCGAGAGATGTCGTGGAAACCCAATCAAGACATCCACCAACGCCAGCAGATGCCGGATGATTGAGCTGTTCGGATCGAAACCCACTTCGCGCAACCAGCGCGCAATGTCCCGGTTACTGCCCTCCGGGCGCCGCCGCAACGCCAGAATCAAGCGTTCGATCTGTAATGTGTCGAGCCCCAGCGCCTTACCCACATCACGCAGCGCGCTACGCCATTGGTAGGTAATGACCGTGGCCGCTAGGCCCGTGCGATGCCTACCGTATTTCTGATAGATGTACTGAATGATCTCCTCGCGCCGCTCGTGCTCGAAATCCACATCGATATCCGGCGGTTCGTCGCGCTCCTTGGAGAGAAAACGTTCAAACAATACTTCCTGACGAGCCGGATCGACAGCCGTCACACCCAAGCAATAGCACACTGCTGAATTGGCGGCGGAGCCCCGGCCCTGACATAGAATTCCTCGCTCGCGCGCTTCTCGCACTAGGTCATACACGGTTAGGAAGTAGGATTCGTATTGCAACTCATGTATCAGTTGCAATTCACGTTGCAACAAAGCCTGAATTTTTTCCGGCACGCCATCCGGCCAGCGCGACTGCGCGCCTTGGTAAGTTAAGCGAGTCAAGTGCGATGCCGGCGTTGCCCCTTCTGGCACCAACTCTCGTGGATATTCATAACGAAGTTCATCCAACGAGAAATGACAGCGCGCAGCAATCACCAGTGTTTCTGTCAGTAGCGAGGCCGGATATAACTTCTGCAATGTCGTCAAGCTACGCAAGTGTCGCTCGCCATTGGCCTGCAGGGCATAGCCGCATTCTGCCACTGGCGTATTCAAACGGATGGCTGTAAGCGTGTCGTGTAACACCTGCCGTTCACGCACATGCATCAACGCTCCACCGCAAGCCGTTAGCGGCAACTGCAAGCTGGATGACAATGCCCGCAGTTTCCGCAGGTGCTGCTGATCCTGACCATGGCAGTGCAACTCCACGCCAATCCATAAACGACTAGCAAAGTGTTGTTGCAGGTAGTGCGCCTGTTCAACATCAGGTTTTTCTGGTGGCAACCAGATCAAGCAACACTCATCCAGTGAGCCTGCTAAGTCAGCGCACTGTAGGTAGTAACTGCCTTTTTTCGCGGCACGCCGCGCGCGAGTAATCAATCGACTGAGCGCTGCATATCCTTGACGAGATTGCGCCAAGGCAATCACGGTCGGTCCCTCCAAACAACGCAGCTCAGCACCGATGATGAGTGGCAGCCCCAACTGCTTGGCTTGCACATGCGCGCGCACCGCGCCCGCTACCGAGCATTCATCGGTGATCGCCAACGCGCGATAACCCAATTCCACCGCACGCTGCACCAATTCTTCAGGATGCGATGCGCCGCG
>JANMSB010000295.1:0-7062 GCA_031388915.1 Pseudomonadota bacterium
ACGACGCGCATTGGCGCCGATACGAGGATTCAACATGCCCTTCACCAAGCAATGCGCCGGCGCCGCCACCTTCAGTATGCTGCCGTTGCGTGGCGGCATAACAGCGGCCGGTGCAATCAGCGCAGAGTCGATACGCAATTCACCTGTGGCCAGACGGGTCAATGCTTGGCAATCGGCCGAGGTCGGCGCCCCATGCGCGCTGACTGCCCACCAGCATGCGACCGTGATATAAAACTTCAGGCGAGAATTCATAATAATTTCACTTCGTTCTGGTAGCGTGAGTGAGCAGCAAGTCGTATCGTCGCATTGACCGCACCATAGGCGCCATAGCCGCGCCGCCAATCGATACCGTCGCGATGGAATTCAACATGACAACCTCGGTCTACATTACGCACGGCAACGAATGCTGCGCCTATACATTCACTTCGACGCGACATACGTCGCCGACCACAAAGATGTAAGACAGGGCACCGATCAGCGACAGGACGCCGATAAACACCAGGGCGCCAACAAAGGACCCAGTGCTGCTGACGATAATGCCGACGGCAATCGGCGTAACGATGCCCGCCAAGTTGGCGCATAGATTGAAAATGCCGCCCGTTACACCCACCAGCTGTCGCGGCGCGACATCGGTGATCAGCGTCCAGCCGAGATTAACCATACCCTGGCCGAAAAACGCGACCGACATCACCGCCACCACCATGGCATCGCTGTGTAGATAGTTGGCTGCAATGATCGTCGATGCTAACAGCAGGCCAACAATGATCGGCAGCTTGCGGGCAAGGTTGGCATTGCCGGTTCTCTTGAGCAGTAGATCAGAAACCCAACCACCCAATAGCACGCCCACTGAAGCGGCGATGTATGGCAGTACCGCGAAGAAGCCGGCTTTCAACCAACCCATGTGGCGCTCGGTTGCCAGATAGGTGGGAAACCAGGTGAGAAAAAACACCAGCGTGCAGTTGCCCGCAAATTGGCCGATCGAAGCCCCGAGAATTTGCCGTTGCCGCAGCAGCAGCGCCACGTTGCGCATTGAAAAGGGAGTACTGATCTGCGGCCCCGCCAAGCCGCCGCCGGCTTTGATGTAGTCGATCTCGGCTTGATTGACGCCAGTACATTCATGAGGGTCGCGATAATTTCGCCACCACACAACGGTGAACCCGAATCCGACCAGCCCTGCCAATACGAACAACGCACGCCAACCCCAAGTGCCGACGACCCAGAACAGCAAGGGGCTTAGAAACGCGATGCCCACATATTGCCCCACCGCATACACGCTATTGGCACGCGCTCGCTCATGCTGTGGAAACCAAGTGCCCAGGATGCGACTGTTGGTGGGAAAACACGGTGCCTCGGCCAATCCCAAACCCAAGCGAAACAACAGCAACGAGACCAAACCGGTTGCGAATCCCTGCAACAGCGTGAACAACGACCATAACGGCACAGCAACGGCATAAGTGATTCGCGAACCGAAGCGATCAAGCAGAATTCCGCCGGGTATCTGCGCCGCCGCATAGGTCCAGGAGAACGCCGAAAACACCAAGCCCATCAAAGCCGCATCCAGACCCAGTTCGCCGCTCAACTGCGGCGCGGCAACGCCCATCACAGCGCGATCCAGGTAATTGATGATGGTACCAATGCTGATCAACGCCAACATGCGCAGACGCATACGACTGGCCGGCTGCCGAATGTCGGCTGTCACGGAAGAGGCATTCAGCATGTCGAAGGCCTAGCATTGAATTTTTTCAGAGATGGGAGAGATGGGCATGAGTCGTCTATACACGTACGACTCATGCCGGCAACGCATCCCGTTTAGATTAGAAGCGTACGCTCCCTCGCACCCCATACTGGCGCGGCGCTCCATAGAACTCGTTGTTACCCAACTGGCCAGCGACGTATTCCTCGTCGCTCAGGTTGGTGCCATAGAGCTGCACGTCCCACTTCTCGCGCGCGTAAGTGATCAGCGCGGACAACAGGCCGCGTGAGGCTAACAAGTCGGTGACGTTGTTGTACAACAGGTTCACGTACTGCGAATCCACATAGGCATAGTTGAGACGCGGCGTCAGCGTACTATCGTTGCCCAGCGGTATCCTGTATTCGACGCCAACATTGTAGGTCAACTCAGGTGAGTACAGATTCACGCCGCCGGTGTTGGTCTGCAGGAATGGGGTGTAGTTGAAACAGCCAGTTGTTTGTCCCGATGCGCACTGCGGTCCCAATTGCGGGCCGGGCAGTAGTCGCGTATTAACGAAGGTCAGGCTACCCAGCTCGGAATCGACGTAGGCCAATCCACCATCGATGCGCACCTGTCCAAGCTGTGCCTGCAGTTCGAGTTCAAACCCCTTTATCTTGGCGTCCGCCACATTGGTCACATTGTTGCCGCCCGATCCCAGATCGATCACCGCCGCCTGGAAATTTTGGTAATCATAATTGAACACATTGATGGCGGTGCGCATGCGGCCGTCAAACAAGGTGGATTTCCAACCCAGTTCAATATCGGTAACGGTTTCCGGATCGAACTCTGAAGTCGCGGAGTTGAAACCGCCCGGCTTGTAACCCCGAGCAACAAAGCCATACAGAAGATTATCGGGATTGATCTTCCAGTTCACCGACAACTTGCCGGTGGGCTTGCTGTCGTCATGCGATCCTTCGAGGTCCACAATCCGTGTGCCGTTTGGCGTGGCGGGATTGCCATAGCCGGTGTAGATGCCGGCGCCGGACAATTGCTTGCCTTCAAACATATTGCCGCGCAAGCCAAGCAGAATCTCCACCGCCTCGGTGGCCTGGAAGCCCAGCTGCCCGAAGTAACCCTGCACCGTCTTGTCGGTGGGGATGTAGATGCGCTGCGGATACACGGTTGCCGCACCGACGAAGTTCAAGTTGACCACGTCGATTTCATTGTGCTGGTAGTAAGCGCCCAAGATCCAGTCCCAACGACCGTCCGTGGGAGAAATGACGTTGATTTCCTCGGTGGTCACCTTCTCGATGACATCCTGCACTTGACGCCGAAACCGCGTAGCTGGCGTGTCGGGCAGCGACGCCGCGTCGATATCGGTCAGATTGTGCACTTCCTTGTCCTGGTAGCCGCTAAGCGAACGAAATACGATGCCGCCGGCTGTCGTGTAGCGTAATTCCAGGCTGTTGATTAGCTGACGTTCCGCATTGCGAGTTGGCGTGTCGTAGTTCAAGTCGCGGATCCCGCCGATGCGACCAGCGGCATAGGCCGTGGTCGGCACCGGTCGCATGGCAAAGCCGCCGGTCTGCTTGTCGCTGTATTCCACTTTTAAAAGGGCTCGGAATGCATCGGCAGGTTCCCACAGCACGCCCAGGCGCCCGGACAGCTCATCAAGTCGCGCCGCTTCGTTGCCAACCACGCCGTGATCGTCATAGAAACTATCGCGACGCGCATGATTGATTGCGCCGCGCAATGCCAGCGTCTCGCCCACCGGCACGTTGAGCGCTCCCTGCAGGCCAGTCTGCGCGTAATTGCCCAGCTCGGCATTGACGTAACCATCCCACGCGCCAAGCTGTGGGTTCTTCGAGCTGATAAAGATTGCGCCGCCGGTGGAACTGGATCCGACGAAGGTGCCTTGCGGGCCACGGAATACCGTGACGTCGGCAATGTCGTAAAAGCTGTTAGTTGAGACAATCGGTGGCTGAAACAGCCCATCAATGTAACTGGCAACGCCGTTGGTAACCGATGGCGAACCGCTGGCCAAGCCCACGCCACGGATGTTCACCGCCTGGGTGATGCCCGCGGAAGTCACGGTCAGACCGGGCGCGGCAAACTGCAGATCCTCCAGTCGTTTGACTGCTTTATCGTCAAGCCCGTCACCGGTGATGGCCGTTATGGCGATGGCAATATCCTGCACCTTCGCCTCGCGACGTTCGGCGCTGATGACGATTTCCTCAAGCATCGTGTCGGCTGCGGTACTGGTAGTGTCTTCCTGGGCCAATGCGCCACTGGCGGCCAGCCAAGTCGCCACCGACGTTGCACATAGAATTTTTTGATTGATCATGACTCCCCCTCAGATAACGATTATTAGAATTTGCGCGCATAGTCACCTGGCATCTCGACATGCGCATTACGTATATTCCCGATCACGCTTGTAACTACACCAACCAGTTCGGATTTACCGACAGATAATGGAACGTAACATTGTTGGCAGCGGCCGGCCGATAGAAATCGCGATGATTGGAAACTATCGCAGCAATTTCGATTGCCAGCACACCGACACGATAGCGATACAACAATTTGTTCAGACAATGGCCGCACTTCGAGGCCATCAGCAACACGCTCGACTTAACAGAGACATCATGAGTCGCCCACTGCATACCGAAGGACTCGCCCACCGCAGCGAAGATGCCCATGCGATCATTACACGAAAGAGTGACGATGAGTCGTTGCACGTAAGTAATAACCTCGGACGACAAATCTATTCGATGCACCATTCTCCGCTCGCCAACCAAATTCCGAAACTAGATAGTTTATATAGTCTCTATCTAAATATCTGACAACAACAATGGCGAGATATGAAGACTCATAACTCCCCCAGATAACGATTTTCGGAATCTTCGCGCAGTTATACGCAGCATCACGACAGGCTGCACCACGTATATTCCCGATCACGGTTGTAATTATACTAACTAGTTCGTTACAGTCAACCCATGTCACAACCGCAGCGTCTGCCGCAGACGATCCGCCGCACAACACTGGGGGAAAACCTTGAACTCGGCATCAGCCAACGTCATCAAAGTCGGCTTAATCGGTGCCAGCATTCAGTCATCGCGCTCTCCAACAATGCACATGGAAGAAGCTTCAGCGCTGGGTTTGCCGCTCACTTACGAGCTGTTCGATTTCGATCATCAGGATAGCGACGCTGGCGCGCTGGCACGGTTACTTACACACAAACAGCAGGCCGGTTATGCCGGCGTGAACGTAACTCACCCCTGCAAACAAAGTGTCATACAGCATCTCGATGAGCTGTCCGATACTGCGCTCATATTGAACGCTGTTAATACGGTGCTGTTTTCGGGGGGACGGCGTGTCGGTCACAATACCGATTGGCAGGGGTTTCTCAATAGCTTCCGGCGCGGCCTACCAACCGCCACCCTGGATAGAGTCCTGCTGCTGGGCGCCGGGGGCGCCGGTATGGCGGTGGCATACGCGATGCTGCTGCTGGGAGTGAAGCAGTTGATCGTGTTCGATACCGATATCAGCAAAGCACAGACGTTGTGCAACACACTGGAACCACATTCCGCCACACAAAGTATCCAAGCCATCTCCGCATTGCCGGCAACCATGTGTGACATTCATGGAGTCATCAACTCGACGCCCATCGGCATGCAGAAGTATCCCGGACTGCCGCTACCCGCCACGTACCTTCACCCGAACATGTGGGTGGCCGACGTGGTGTACTTTCCGCTGGAAACAGAGCTGTTGAAAACCGCCAAGACACTGGGTTGCGCCACGCTTGATGGCGGAGGTATGGCCGTGTATCAGGCCGCCGCAGCATTTAAGTTGTTTACCGGCGTAGAACCCAACGCCGAACGAATGATGGCGCGCTTCTAATAATTCAGGCGGAGCGCCTAGAAACCGGCGCGAACCGAACCCAGACTCGACATACCTAGACGGTCTTGGCCTGCAGAAAACTCAGGACCAGTTCGGCGAACATTTTCCGATGGCGCTTGCGTATTTCTGGCGCGGACAGGTTGCAGCCAAAAATGGCGCCGAAAGTGTGGCGGTTGGAGACACGAAAAAAACACAGCGCACTCATCATCAAATGCACATCCAGTGCCTCTACGTCGCGCCGAAACACCCCCGCCGCCTGACCGCGCTCGAGGATACGCCGTAACACCGCAATAACACTGGCGTTCTGCTTGCGGATGCCCGGCAACCCGACGAGAGTCGCCGCCTTGTGGATGTTCTCAATGCTAACCAAGCTAATAAATTGCGGATGACTCTCGTCGTAGTCGAATGTCAATTCAACGATACGACGCATGGCGTTGACCGGCCCTAGCTTCTCGACATCCACCTCGCTTTCTAGCGAACGGATCTGCGCATAAGCACGTTCCAGCACCGCACTGTACAGCCCTTCCTTACTTTCGAAGTGGTAATAAATCATGCGCTTGGAAGTGCGCGTACGGTCAGCAATCTCGTCGACCCGCGAGCCGCTCAGCCCACGTTCGGCAAACTCCTCCATTGCAGCCGCAAGAATTTCTTCCTTGGCGCCCAACACGGGCTCACCGGCACCAGACACTTTGCGTCGACGGCCCAGTGGCATGCGCTTGACTCGAGTAGCCATTCGGTTTCGTGCTCCGCTCAAATAATTTACCGAACATGAGTATAGCGTGGCACTCGTGGGCAAGCAGGAAATGCAACGGATGCGACACGCTCAGCGCCCACCGGCTACATCGCTTGTTTACGATTCTCTTGTATTTGCCGCTCGCTCGTCCGTGTCAATTGCATAGAAAGAAGAAAGCCCCGCAATGTGGGGGTAATCCCCCGCAAATTGGCTGAAGTCATCAGTGGATTTTTTCGTAATGTTTGCCGAGGAGATCCCCATGAAGAAATCGCGATTTTCGGATAGCCAGATCATTGGCATCTTGCAGCAAGCTGAGGCGTGCACGCCGGAGCCGGAGCCATGCCGCACCCACGGCATGAGCACTGCCACGTTTTACAAGTGGCGAGCCAAATTTGGCCTGCGGCGACTGCGGGATCGGTGCCGCCGATCCTGCACGCGATGCGTCCGGTAACCCAAAGGAGAGGTATGGCCCTGCGCGCGCCAGTATTGCTACCGGCGCCACTCGATTGCATAGACCACCTTTAGATAGGCTTCGATGTCTTGCCGCGTCGTGTCGGGATGGGCGCCGTGATCGTGAGTGAACCCCAGATACAAGGCCCGATAGCGCGACTGTGTGTATCGATAAGCCAGCGATAGCGTACGACCGCGTTCGCTGTACGCGACGGCATCGGGATCAGTCGGATCCGCATCGCGTCTGAGCCGCCGATATACGCCGATGAAGCGCAGTTCCTGTGCGGCAGTGAGCGCGTAGCCGGCCTTG
>JANMSB010000127.1:0-21335 GCA_031388915.1 Pseudomonadota bacterium
GGCGCCAAAGTCTCCGCTGCAGACAAGGGCAAGGACGGCGTCACGCTGAAGTACACCGATGCCAAGGGCGAACAGACGTTGGTGGTAGACAAGGTAGTGGTGGCCATCGGTCGCCGTCCGTTTACCGGCAACTTGCTGGGCGAAGGCACTGGTGTCGAAATTGACGAACGCGGCTTTGTAAAAGTCGATCACGAATGCCGCACCGGCGTGCCCAATGTCTGGGCTGTCGGTGACTTGGTGCGTGGTCCGATGCTGGCGCACAAGGGCAAGGAAGAGGGTGTAGTAGTTGCCGACTTGATCGCCGGCAAACATGCTGAAGTGAACTACGACGTTATCCCTTCTGTTATTTACACCGCTCCTGAAATCGCCTGGGTGGGGCAGACCGAACAGCAAGTGAAGGCCAGTGGTCGTGCCTACAAAATCGGTACCTTCCCATTCATGGCCAGCGGTCGTGCCCGTGCTATGGAAGCCGCCGTGGGTTTCTGCAAAATGATTTCGGCTACTGATACCGATCAAGTGTTGGGCGTACACATCATCGGCCCCATGGCCGGCGAGTTGATCGCCGAAGCCGTGCTCGCAATGGAATACTCGGCCAGTACCGAAGACTTCCAACGCACTATTCATGCGCATCCTACGCTCTCGGAAGCGTTGCATGAAGCGGCGTTGGCAGCAGATAAGATCGCGATCGACTTTCCGAATAGATAAGGCCGAATCAATCAGGTCGACAATAACGGGGGTGCTAGCGGCACCCCGTTTTATTTTGTGGCAGTGACGCTACCAACGCATCGCAAAGCCGATGCTCAGCACTGGCCACCATTGTAAGTGGCGCCACTCTTCCTCACGCGCAGCGGCTTCGGTGCGAATATCCGATACGAGTTGATCGCATTCGGTGCTGGTGACAGCGGTGCCGCATTCGGCAATGACTTTGCTGGTCGGGGCGCCGACATACAGTACGCCGAGGTCCGCTATAAACGTGAAGCTATCTTCCTTACCCACTGCTTGTCCATAGCCTATGCCCACATAGGGCGCGATGGCATTCTTGGGCTTGATGCTGACATCAATGTTGCCAAGTTTATCGGCCGTGTAGGTTTGACCATTGAAGGTGACTGTGCCGGTAGCGGTTCCCTGCGCTTCAAAGCGTGGGCCAGATTCGGACAGTCCCAAGCTCAGACGCCAGGGCGAATCGGCGCGATGCAAGTCCACCAGCAACCAGGTCGCAGCAATTTTCACCTTCGCGTCATACTGAATGCCATCGCTGTCTGCGTCCTGACCCATGCCGTAGAAGTTGTAACCCAATCGTGCCGTGACTGTGTCGCGCAAACGGTAGTTGTAATCCAGGCCAAAACCGAAAGTGCTTACCCGATAGCTCAGTGCGGAATCGGCATGCGCCGGCAGGTTCAGCAGACAGACGAGCGCCAGCATGCCGCTCAAGTGCAGCACAGATAAAGGTTTGGAGTGGCGAACCGGATTCATGCCGTACTTAACGGCAGCGACGTCGACTGCTTGACCGTCGTGTCGTTTTCCGTAATCCCCACGATCGTAGGCATCGAGGTGTGTAGTAAGCGCATAACCATCCAATTTACGACGTCTAACCGGTATATTGTCGGCCCGACACCCAAGCACCGCCGGCCCGCATCTACACGCCGATGAATACGATTCTCCTTGCGACCATCAACGCTCAGTACATCCACGCTTCGCTGGGGCTGCGTTACCTGTTGGCGAACTTGGGGGAACTGCGTTCGCAAACGAAGCTGGTTGAGTTCACGCTCAAGGAACGGCCCATCGACATTGTCGAGTCGTTGCTCAAGCACGACCCAAAGATTATTGGCTTGGGCGTGTACATCTGGAATGTGGTGCAGACAGCAGAAGTGGTGGCGCTGTTGAAAGCAGTGCGGCCGGAGGTGCTGGTGGTGCTGGGTGGACCCGAGGTGAGTTATGAATGCGATGAACAGCAGATTGTGCAGATGGCAGACTATGTGGTGACCGGTCAGGCTGATCTTGCATTTGCGCAACTGTGTCGCGAGCTGGTTGCCGACGAGCGTCCTGCCGACAAAATCATCCGTGCGCTGGTGCCGAAGATGGATGATCTGGTGATGCCGTATCGCGAATATACGGATATCGATATCGCCAACCGGCTCATCTATGTGGAAGCTTCGCGCGGTTGTCCGTTCAAGTGCGAGTTTTGTCTGTCATCGCTGGACAAGACTGCTTGGCCGTTTCAACTGGACAAGTTTCTGGCTGAGCTGAACACGCTGTTCGAACGCGGCGTGCGGCATTTTAAATTCGTGGACCGCACCTTCAATCTCAACATCAAAGCGAGCAAGCGCATTCTCGATTTCTTTCTGGAGCGCATGACAGAAGGCCTGTTTATCCATTTTGAATTGATCCCGGATCATCTGCCCGACGCGCTCAAGGAATCGATAGCCAAGTTTCCGGAAGGTTCATTGCAGTTTGAAATCGGCATTCAGAGTTTGAATCCCGAGGTGCAAAAGAACATCTCACGCAAACAGGATGATGCACAAACGGCTGAAAACCTGCGATGGCTGCGCGAACATACCCACGCACATCTGCACGCCGATCTCATCATTGGACTGCCGGGCGAGACGATGGCCAGTTTTGGCAGCGGCTTCGATAAGCTGGTGCAATTGAACCCGCACGAGGTTCAGGTGGGCATTCTCAAACGGCTGCGTGGCACTCCCATCGCACGCCACACCAATGAATTCGACATGCGTTACAACCCGCAACCGCCGTACAACATTCTTTCCAACATCCATATCGATTTCGCCACGATGCAGCGCTTGAATCGCTTTGCGCGCTACTGGGACATGATCGGCAATTCAGGACGCTTCGTGCGCACTCGCGCTGTGTTGCTTGCGGACGCGCCGTTTACGCGCTTTCTGGCGTTCAGCGATTGGTTATTCGCGACCACGCGCCAGACTCATCAGATTGCGTTGGATCGTTTGTACACCTTGGTCTTTGAAGGCATCACCACCGTGTTAGCCATTGATACCGATACCGCGCGTGATCTGCTGAGTCGCGACTATTACGAATCCGGCGCGCGCGGTGCGCCTAAGTTTTTGACGCAACCGACCGCGCTCGCTGCGAGCACGCCGGTAGCACCGAGCGCTCATGTCACTGCAAAGCGGCAAGCGCGGCATAGGCGCGATGCCGACGTTCTGCCGGTATTGAGTGGCACGGGCGATTAGGAAACGGAGCCGAGTTTCGGTATTTCGGTTAGTGAGGCTCGCGTGTGAAGCCGCGTGCCGACCGTCGGATCGTAGGTGTTAGGCCTGAGCGACCAGGAAGGCCATCCGGAATACCTGATCTTCTACGCCCACTTCCGCGTGTAAAGCCATCATTTGAATAATGGTGCGTGGCGTTGTGGATTACTTCGCAGTATGAATTCGCCATTGTGGAAACATAGCGCATCACTTCCGCTCCGCTGTTAAACGAGCGTCCAACACTATGCAGAAACGCCAGTCGCCATCTTTCTTCGCGTCGCTGTTCGGGCGCTTAGGCAAGAACAAGTCCATGCCCCCAAAGGGCGTCGGTGCTGCGTCACCGCACCCTTTCCAGTCCATCTCAATTCACCATGGAACGGTTTGTTGTGCGAGCGTCAAGAAAGTCGATGGGTATCGTTTTATCGCCAAGAACGCTCCGCAGTTACCATTATCGGAATGCACAATGCGCGCAACGTGCAAGTGCCGGTATGTAAAGCACGACGACCGCCGCAGCGGCACGCGCAGGTACGGAGAGTTTGGGCTCAAGCACGTATTGTTCTCAGCAGAGGAACGACGGCGGTCTAAGGGCCGACGCACGAACGACTAGAGGTGATTGCGTCTGGCTTGAGTCGCCGACGTCCAGGGTTCGCCGGTACCGACAACGTGCCTCCTGGGATGTCCATTTGCCTGTCAGGCAATGGGCTGGTCATTCCGAGCTACCCCCTTGACCCACGGGCATTTTTCGCTTTGTGCTTTGGGGAGTTTTTGAGTAAACTTCGCGCCCCTTATCCGGCCCGAGTGCAAGGTTATGTGCATCGTGGGCGCTTTGGTTTGCAAAAGTTTTAGTTTTTGAGCGATTTTTGAGGCGAAACAACTCATGGTTACGATTCGGCTGACCCGTCGCGGCGCCAAAAAGCTGCCCTTCTATCACATCGTGGTCACTGACAGCCGCAAGCGTCAGGGTGGCACGATCCTGGAACAGATCGGCTACTTCGATCCGGTTGCCAAGGGTAAGAGCATCAAGTTGAACTTGGATCTGGCCCGTATTGAACACTGGCAGAAGCACGGTGCACAGCTTTCCGAGCGCGTGCAGGGCTTGGTGAAGGATTACCGCAAGCAGGCCGTTGCAGCCTAATTCGACACTCGGTTGCTGGAGTACTCGGGGATGAGCGCACAAGCCCCGAAATCAGCAGCCACCGAGCTACCACCGCTTGCCGCTACCAACCCCAATGAACGTCGGGTGGTACTGGGAAAAATAAGATCGGCGGTGGGGTTGGCCGGTTGGGTGAAGGTAGAAAGTTTTACCGAACCCGCCGACAACATATTGAAATATCGGACCTGGCAGTTGCGCAACCCAGCGGGTTGGCGACCACTGCGACTGAAGAGTAGTCGTTGGTCCGGTCGGGAATTACAGGTGCAGTTTGATGGCGTTGCCGATCGCGACGCCGCTGAGCTGCTTAGAAGCACGGAGGTAGGGGTATTTCGTCATGAACTGCCTCCGCCACCACCCGGTGAGTACTACCGGGAAGACTTGTTAGATTTGATGGCCTTTACACCACAGGGCGTGCGGCTTGGTCGGCTGGATCACTACCTGGATAGCCCCGCGCATGCGTTCATGGTGCTGCTGGATCGGGATGATCAACAGGCTCAGGCGAAAGCTCGGGTAGAAAACCTGGTGCCATTGACCAAGGGCAGGGTGCAGAGCGTGGATTTCAGCCAAGGCACGATGGTGCTGGACTGGACGCTCGACTGGGATGAGTAGTGCGATTGACTGAGATTGGTTGAGCCAGATTGGTTGAGCCAGATTGGTTGAGCTAGGTTGATTGAGTCAGTTTGAGTGGAACAGGGTCGATGCAGATTGCCGTCATCACACTGTTTCCCGAGTTCATCGCAGCCGCCATGCAAGTGGGCGTGGTGGGACGAGCGCAGGAACGCGGACAAGTCGATGTGCAGGCGATGACGCCGCGCGACTTTGCCAGCGATGCGCGCAAGACGGTGGATGATCGACCGTATGGCGGTGGTCCGGGCATGGTGCTGAAGGTGGAACCGACACGTTCTGCATTGCGCGCCGCCAAGGACAAGCTGCCGGGGAGTCGCTGTATTTATATGGGCGCAGACGGTGCGCCGCTGACGCAGGCGAAGGTGGCCGAATTGGCCGTGCTGCCTGGGTTGGTGTTGCTGGCGGGACGTTACGAAGGCGTGGATGAGCGGTTGCTGGCCACCGAAGTGGATGAAACCATTTCGATTGGTGACTACGTGCTCTCCGGCGGCGAGTTGCCGGCGTTGGTATTGATTGATGCCGTGGTGCGAACGCTGCCCGGTGTATTGGGTGATGAAGAGTCGGCACAGCAGGACTCGTTCATGACTGGACTGCTCGACTGGCCGCATTACACGCGACCCGAAGTGCTGGAGGGCGAGCTGGAAGGATTGAAGGTTCCCGAGGTGTTGATCGGCGGGAACCATGAGGCGATTCGTCGCTGGCGCTTGCAGCAGGCGTTGGGACGAACCTGGTTGCGACGGCCGGATTTGCTGGCAGCCCGAGTGGCATCTGGGGCATTGACTGCGGAAGAGCAGGCATTGCTGGCGGAATTTAAGGCGGCGCATGCGAGCGAAGCCGATTGAGCGCCTGATTGATTGGGCGGAATGTATTTTTGGTTTGGAAGTTTGAGTTAGGTAGAAACACATGAACATCATCAAGGCGCTGGAACAAGAACAAATGGCCCGTCAGATCCCGGACTTCAGTCCTGGTGACACCGTGGTCGTGGAAGTGAAAGTGAAGGAAGGCGATCGCGAGCGCGTGCAGGCTTACGAAGGCGTGGTCATTGCCAAGAGCAATCGCGGCCTGAACTCCTCGTTCACGGTTCGTAAGATTTCGCACGGCGAAGGCGTGGAGCGCGTGTTCCAGAGCTACAGCCCGGCCATCGGCGAAATCACCGTGAAGCGTCGCGGTAACGTGCGTCGCGCCAAGCTGTACTACCTGCGTGACCGCACGGGTAAGTCGGCCCGCATCGAAGAAAAGATTCAGTAAACGTCTCGCGACGATCTGTATCCAAAAGGCGAGCGCCAGGCGAAAGCTTGGCGCTCGTTTTTTTGTGCTCAGGACATCTAACGGGCGCGCGCCCACGTCAGAGTTTGCTGCCTGTGAAGGGGCGCATTTCATTCGATACATCCTGTATCTCACCCTTACGGGCAGCAAGCTGTACAAAACGGCAATCCTGCCGTTTTGTCATTGCGCCGGTATAGCGGAATGCAGGTGCGGTAAGCGAAATCACAGCAGCCATGTTAAAAAGCATCCTGATTCCCGGAGACACAGGCATGCGCTACGTTTACAACTTCTTCCGTTATTGCTGGTACGCACTGGATGGCCTGCGCAAGACGCTGCATCTGGTGTTGTTGCTACTGCTGTTCGGCCTGATTCTAGTGGCCGTTTCGCCGCAGATACCGCTGGTGCCAGCATCGGCCGCTTTGGTGATTGCCCCGGAAGGAAAGTTGGTGGAGCAGAACAGTGGCGGACCGCTGGATCGCGCACTGGCTGAAGCCTCCGGCAATACCGAGTTCGAGGTGCGGCTGCGTGATGTAGTGGAGGCCATTCATCGCGCCAAGGACGATGCGCGTATTAAAGTTATCGTGCTTGATCTGGATCGCCTGACCGGTGGCGGCATCGCCAAGCTAGAAGAAATTGCCGCCGAACTGCGCGAGTTTCGCGCCGCCGGCAAGCAGGTGATCGCGACGGGCCAATCCTTCGATCAGCAGCAGTACTACTTGGCGGCGCAGGCGGACCAAATTTATCTCGATCCGCACGGCATGGTCTTGATCGATGGCTTTGCCTACTACGGGCAATACTATAAAGATGCGCTCGACAAGCTGGGCGTGAGCGTCAATGTGTTCAAGGCCGGCAAGTACAAATCGGCAGTGGAGCCGTTTATTCGTCAAAACATGTCGCCGGAAGCGCGCGAAGCCAACCAGCAATGGTTGAATTCGTTATGGGCTACCTATCAAGCAGCAGTGACCAAGGCGCGTGGTCTTGAAGCTACCGCGTTGACCGACTACGCCGAGCAACTGTTGCCGGCATTGCAAGCGACGCAGGGTGACTTCGCCAAGCTGGCCGTGGAGCGGCGTTTGGTTACTGAGCTGAAGACGCGCGAGCAGGTGATTGAGCAACTGCGTTTGTTGGTGGGTGAGGATGAAGACGATCATTCCTACAATCGCGTTGATTTCGAAGCCTATCTCGCCGCGGAACACGCCGAGCATCCCTTGGAAAATCGCGGCCCCAATAAGGTGGGCATCGTGGTGGCTGCGGGCGAGATCGTCGATGGCGAACGCACAGTCGGCACTGTGGGTGGCGATTCAATGGCTGAACTGCTGCGTCAGGCGCGCTATGACGATGACGTGAAAGCCGTGGTGCTGCGCATCGACAGTCCTGGCGGCAGCGTGATGGCCTCCGAAGTGATTCGTCGCGAAGTGGCAGCGCTTAAGCAGGCAGGCAAACCGGTGGTGGCGTCGATGAGCAGTACCGCGGCTTCCGGCGGTTACTACATTGCCATGGACGCCGACGAGATTTGGGCCAACCCGGCGACCATCACTGGTTCAATCGGCGTGTTCGGCTTGGTGCCGACCTTTGAACGCTCGCTGGGCAAGCTGGGTATCAATACCGATGGGGTGGGTACGACTTCCCTTGCCGGCACTTTGCGGATTGATCGCGCGATGAGCGAGACCGCGAAGAATGTCTATCAATTGTCGGTTGAACACGAATACACGCAGTTTGTAGACAAAGTGTCGCAGGCGCGCGGAAAACCATTTGAGGCGATTGACGAGATTGCTCAAGGGCGGGTGTGGGCTGCCAACGATGCACGCGAGCGTGGTCTGGTCGATCAACTGGGTCTGCTCGAAGATGCGGTGAAAGCTGCGGCGGTGCGTGCGCAGTTGGGCGATAAATATAGCCAGGAATATTTGGAAGTGGATATGTCCTGGCGCCAACTGCTGGCGCAGGAGCTTAATGCACTGACCGGCAGACTGACGCGGATGTTGGCGCCTGAACTACAACTGCTGAACTCACTACGTCAACATTGGTCACCGTTGGAGCGTGAGCTGCAGCGTATGCAACGCTTTGCCGGTACGCTGAACTCTTACTACTACTGTGCTTGCACGGTTGAGTAAGGTCCGGCCGCGAAGCTATGCGATCACGTGATCGGAATGACGACGAGCAAGGCAGCGACACACAACAGCGGCTGGACAAGTGGCTATGGCATGCGCGATTTTTCAAAAGCCGCTCGCAGGCCACCGATGCGGTGACGGGCGGTTTAGTGCATGTCAATGGCGAACGTGTCAAACCTTCGCGCGACGTGAAGGTAGGCGATCGGCTGGAGATCACTCGTGAGGAGACTCGCTTCGAGGTCGTAGTGCGTACTCTGCCGCAGCGGCGGGGGCCGGCCACCGAAGCACGTCTGTGTTACGAGGAAACCGCCACCAGCGTGCACCTGCGTGAACAACGCAAAGAGCAACAACGCTATGCCGCGCCGGCGCCGAGCCGCCGACCCGACAAACGTGGGCGACGCGCCTTGCGTGGTTTAAAAGGTTTTTAAGGCAATGGCGCCTGCTTAAGGCGCAGTCGCTGTTATCCAGCATCAGGCGGGCGCGATAAATCACGCCCCTATGCTGGAATCCAAGGTTTATGTAGGGGCGAAATTTATTGCGCCCGTCGGGAAATGGTTTAAGTAAGTGCCATTCGTTTCATAGACTGTCGTTTTATTACTCATACTGAGGGCTTATGACCAGCTCACCTACATCGTCGCGACAATTCAAATACTACGACTTGATCTTGGGCGCGTATGTCTGCGTATTGCTCTGTGCCAATCTCATCGGGCCGGCCAAGGTATCGACCATTGCCGTGCCGATAATCGGCGATGTGACCTTCATGGCCGGCGTGCTATTTTTTCCAATCTCTTACTTGTTCGGTGACGTGCTCACTGAAGTTTACGGTTATGCGCGCGATCGGCGCGTGGTGTGGAGTGGCTTTGCGGCGTTGGTGTTTGCTGCGTTTATGGCCTATGTGGTTGTAAAGTTGCCACCTGCCCAGGCGTGGGCAGCGCAGCAGCCCGCGGTAGAGGCGATCTTCGGTAGCACGCCGCGCATTGTCGCCGGCTCCATCATTGCTTTCTGGTCCGGTTCGTTTGTGAACAGTTTCGTGCTTGCCAAGATGAAGCTATGGACGCAGGGGCGTTGGTTGTGGACGCGCACCATCGGCTCGACATTGTGTGGAGAGCTGGTGGACTCTGCGTTGTTTTATTTCATCGCTTTTTATGGTGTGTGGACGCTGGATCAACTGCTGGCGGTCACCATGACCCAGTACGTGCTCAAAACCAGTTGGGAAGTCGTGATGACGCCGGTGACCTACAAGCTGGTGAATAAGCTCAAACACGCCGAGCACGAAGACTATTTTGATCGCGATACCAACTTTACGCCGTTTACCCTAAAAACCTGAACCACAGGGCAGAAGACAATGATGCTGTTGAATGGAAAAGCCAGTTCGATATCTAGTTTGATATTGGGTGCCGGATTGTTGGCGCTGCCGTTGGTGGCAGCAGCTGATTGGTCAGGCAAGGGTGAGGCTGGCGCTGCGCTATCCACTGCTAACACCGGTGCCGAGAACACAACTTTCTCGCTTAAGTTTGATCTGGTCAGCGAAGTCGAAAAATGGAAGCACGTCTTTGGTGGCTCGGCTTTGTATACCTCATCGAAAGCGGAGGCCAGCGCGGAAGATACGAATCCGGAAGAGGAGACCAGCGCAAATCGTTGGGAATTGCATGAGCAGTCCGACTACAAATTCACTAAGAATACTTTTTGGTTTGGTGCTGTCCGTCATGAGAACGACGAGATCGGTAGTTTCGAATACCAGACTGCGTTGACTATCGGTCTGGGCCACAAGTTTATCGATAACGACCAAACTAAATTGACGGCGCAGCTTGGCGCCGGTTACAAGCGCTTCAAGCAACGGGATCTGGACATTGATGGCGATGCCATCGTCACTGGCGCAATCGAACTCAAGCAGGTACTCACGCCGAACACCGTGTTACTCGATAAGTTGTCTGTAGAGTCTGGTTCAAGCAACACGCTGATCCAGAATGATCTGGCGTTGCAAGTGAAGATGACCGATGTGCTGGCGTTGGCGCTGGGTTATCAAGTGCGCTACAACACCAAGCCGGGTCCGCGTGCGTTTGGTGATGGCAACTATGCGCACTCTGATCGTTTGCTGACAGCCAACTTGGTTTACGAATTCAAGTAATAGGTTTTGACTTCGCGAGGGTCTGTCGTAGGGGCGGCTCGCGAGCCGTCCTCTTGCGTCACCGGACCCAGCAAGGCGGCTCGTGAGCCGTCCCTACGTCAAGCAGATCGTTGTGGATAGTCCAAGTCCACGTTGGTGCTGGAGCCGGGAACAAGTTCCTGCCAGGTCTTTACATCGACTTCAGCCGTGACAACGGCGCCGGTCGGCATCGCATCAATACTACGTTGCTTCGACAACTGATCGGCGAACTCGGTAATGCCAGGGTTATGAGCAACGACCAGCAGATGCATCGCATTACCGCCATGATCACGAATAGCGGCTAACAGTTGTTTTGGATCGGCCAGGTACAATGCTTCAACAAACTGCAACTGCGCTCCGGCAAAACAGTTGGCAAACGTTTCAGCGGTTTGCCGCGCACGTATGGCGGGACTACTCAAAATTAAATCAGGTTTGTTTTTGGCAACTTTCATGCGTCGCGCCATTTCTTTGGCATCCAGTTGGCCGCGTTTGGTGAGCGGGCGGTCCCAATCCGGTTGATTGGACACTGGATCATCTGCTTGCGCGTGACGGAGCAGGCTAAGGCGCATCATGTCGGTACGTCTACTTCGATATTGCGGCCATTGATGCGCACCGGGAAAGTCTGCACATCCTCATAAGCGGGCGGCGCCATTACCGCGCCGTTGCGCAGGCAGAATCGAGCGCCATGCCAGGGGCAGACAATCTCGTCGCCTTCAATACATCCACCCAGCATGCTACTGCCGTCATGGGTGCATTTGTCCTCAATGGCAAATAGTTCGCCGCTGACGTTGCAGACCAACACAAACAAACTGCCGGTATCCACCTGAATTGATTCGCCGGGCGCTACTTGATCCGCGCCCGCAACGGGTAGCCAAGTCATCAGTTACTATCCTTACATCATCCCGGTTTGCAGTCGCGCCACTTCCGACATCATGGATTGATTCCACGGTGGGTCGAACGTTAGCTCCACTTCGGCGCGCTTGATGGTGGGAATCACTTCGACCTTTTCGCGCACATCGGCCACCAGCACTTCGCCCATGCCGCAACCGGGTGCAGTCAGGGTCATGGCGATTCTGGCGATACGGCCGCCGTCATCGTCGGTGACTACTTGGCAGTCGTAGATCAAGCCCAGCTCGACGATGTTCACTGGAATTTCCGGATCGAAGCACAGGCGCATCTGATCCCACACCAGTTTTTTGATGTCTTCATCGGTGGCATCGGGCGGCACTTCAATGGGCAGCTCGACCTCACGACCGAGGGCATCGGCATTCTTGCCGGCAATGCGAAATAAATTGCCTTCGACATACACGGTGAAGCTGCCGCCGAGGGCTTGTGTGATAAAGCCAGTCTTGCCGGCGCGCAAGGTGACGGCAACGCCGGCGGGCACGATGACGGCATCGACGTCGCGTTGAATGGTTACTGGTTCGTGTTCATGGCCAAGCATGGCTGGTTGCTCAAAATATGCTCAAGTTATTCGGTGGAAATGGGTTGGGCGCTGTGTTGCAGCGCGGCTTGCAAGGTGTGCCAGCACAGGCTGGCGCATTTGACGCGCGCAGGAAACTCGCGCACGCCGGATAAAGCACCGAGTTTGCCCAGAGATGCCGGATCGATGGGTGAGTCGTGCTGCGTTAGCAATTCATGCACCTGTGTATGCAGAGCATTAAAGTCGGACAGCGACTTGCCGCGCACGGCTTCGGTCATCAAGGACGCAGACGCTACGGAGATGGCACAGCCGCTACCGTCGAATTTCACGTCATCGATCTTGTCACCCACTAGTTTGACGGTGATGCTGAGTTGATCGCCGCACAGAGGATTGTGGCCATCGGCATGCGCATCAGCCGGATCGATGCGGCCAAAGTTACGCGGACGTTTGTTGTGGTCCACAATCACGTCGCGATATAGGTCTTTTAAGTCCATTAGCTCATTACCTCGCGTGCCTTGTGCAGCGCGGCCACCAAGGCGTCAACCTCAGCGAAGGTATTATAGAAAGCGAATGACGCACGCGCCGTGGCAGGCACGCCATAGAAAGTCATTACCGGCATGGCGCAGTGATGCCCGGTGCGAATCGCCACGCCTTCGGTGTCGAGAATGGTGCCGAGATCGTGCGGGTGAATGCCTTCCATCATGAACGACACCACCGCCGCCTTATGTGGCGCCGTGCCGATCAACCGCAGGCCAGGAATCTGACTGAGTTGCTGCGTGGCGTAGTGCAACAACTGCTGCTCATACGCGGCAATATTGTCCATCCCCAGGGTGCTGAGATAATGCAACGCGGCGCCCAGTCCAATGGCTCCAGCAATGTGCGGCGTGCCCGCTTCGAATTTCCAGGGCAGTTGGTTGTAAGTGGTTTTCTCGAAACTGACGGTGAGAATCATGTCACCACCGCCTTGCCACGGTGGCATCGCTTCCAACAAGGCCTCCCGGCCGTACAACACGCCCATGCCGGTGGGGCCGCAAAGTTTGTGAGCTGAGAAACAATAAAAATCGCAACCCAGCTTCTGCATATCTACAACGCTATGCGGAATGGCTTGAGCACCGTCGAGCAACACCGGCACGCCATGTTTACGCGCCACGGCAATGAATTTCTCTACTGGAATGACAGTGCCCAGCGCATTGGAGACATGCGCCAATGCCAGTAACTTGGTGCGTGGACCAATCAATTGCTCGAAAGCAGCAAAATCCACTTCACCTTGCTGCGTGATAGGGATGACCTTGAGCACGGCGCCGGTATGCTTACACACATGTTGCCAAGGCACGATGTTGGCGTGGTGTTCCAGCGCCGAGATCAGAATTTCATCGCCAGGTTTGGCGGCAGGCCGTACAAAACTCTCGGCCACTAGGTTGATGGCTTCAGTGGTGCCGCGCGTAAAAATGATTTCTTTACTGCTGCGTGCATTGATGAAGCGACGCACTTCTTCGCGCGCGCCTTCGAACTGATCGGTGGCGCGTTGACTTAAGGTGTGAACGCCACGATGTACGTTGGCATGATCGCGCAGGTAGTACTGACTGATGGCATCAATCACCGACTGCGGATGCTGGCTGGACGCGGCATTGTCCAGGTACACCAGTGGGTGACCGTTTACCTGTTGATGCAGAATCGGAAAGTCGCGACGAATGCTGGCCACGCTGCGCTGGCCGACAAATTCTTGTGGCTCCTGGGTTTGCGCGTTCATAGTCTGGTATCCACTGGGGTACCCACTGATGCGCCGAAGCGAGCGTGACCTGCCGCGGTAAGCTGCTCGCGCAATTCGGCCAGGGGCAAGTGCGCAATGATGTGATCGGCGAAGGCATGGGTGAGCATGGCGCGCGCCTCGGCTTCATCTATGCCACGCGAGCGCAGGTAGAACAGTGCATTGGCATCTAGTTGGCCGATGGTTGCACCGTGTGCGCACTTCACATCGTCGTTGTAGATTTCCAATTCCGGCTTGGTGTCGATCTCGGCGGTGTTGGCCAGCAATAGATTACGGCTGCTTTGTTGCGCGTCGGTCTTGATCGCTTTCTCGCGCACCATGACTTTGCCGTTAAACACCACACGGCCGCGCTGATCGGCAATGCCGCGATAGTCCTCACGACTGGTCGTATGCGGCACACAATGTTCAACACGGGTATGCGTGTCGTGATGCTGATTGCCGGTAGCGAACTGCAAGCCATTCAAGCTGACGCTGGCTTGCGCACCTTGCAAGAAGGCATTGATGTCCATACGCGCCAGGGCAGCGCCGAAGTTGATTTGGTGGCTGATCAATGTAGCGTTCGCCGCTAGTTCTACGTGCAACAGACCGATATGAAAGCTGTGGTTGTTTTCGTTTTGAATGCGACAATGTTCCAGGTGCGCGCCATCTGACAGGTGCGCCGTGGTCACCGCATTATTGAAGTGGGCGAGGGCGCCCTGGCCAAGATATTGCTCAATGACACACAACTTGCTGTGCTGGGCGGCTCGAATCACGATTCGCGGATGCGCCATCAGACTGCGGTCCCGGTCACTCCAGACAAAGTTGATCAAGAGCGGTTTATCAACAGTCACACCGGCATCGACAGCGATCGATATGCCGTCCTGAGTCAACGCGGTATTTAGTGCGACCAAGCGACCACTGTCGTTCGCGGAAGTTGTAAGCAACGCCGCCAATGCCTCCGGGTTCTGTTGTTGTAGTGCCGCTAGGCTATTGATGTGCACCCCGACTTGTTGAGGTGGCGTGGACAAGTCGGCGCGATAAAAGCCATCGACGAATACCAATTGATAGGCATCGGTGGTCGGTAGTTCGGGGGTAAAAGCCGAATCCGCCTGACCAAAATCAAACTCGCGCGCTTCCAGGCGGCGCAGGTTGGTGTACTTCCACAGTTCGTCGCGCGTGCTGGGAAAACCCCGCTCAAGAAACTTTGCGAACGCTTGCTGGCGCACCGGCATGGTTGCCGATGCTTGTTGTGCGAATGCCGCTTGCATGCGATTCGCGGCAGTGGGCACGGAATTCGCGACGGCGTTCATGCTTGCTTGGCCTCGGGAAGCGTCAGCCAGTCGTAGCCGCGCTTTTCCAATTCCAGTGCCAATGATTTGTCGCCGGATTTGATCATGCGGCCATCGGCCAGCACATGCACAAAGTCGGGCGTGATGTAGTCGAGCAGGCGTTGGTAGTGAGTGATCATGACAATACCGCGCTCAGCGCTGCGCAAGCTGTTAACGCCATTGGCCACAACGCGCAGTGCATCGATGTCGAGGCCGGAATCAGTTTCGTCGAGCAGGGCGAGTTTGGGTTCGAGCACCGCCATTTGCAGGATCTCGTTGCGCTTTTTTTCGCCGCCGGAGAAGCCTTCGTTGACGCCGCGATTGAGGAAGCTTTCATTCATCTGCATCAGCTTCATCTTGTCCTTGATCAAGCTCAGAAACTCGAAGGCATCCAGCTCGGGTAGGCCGCGATGTTTGCGAATGGCATTCAGTCCCGCTTTCAGCAAGTACACATTGTTGACGCCGGGAATTTCCACCGGGTACTGCAGTGCCAGGAACACGCCTTCGCGCGCGCGCGCTTCCGGAGAAAGTTCCAGCAGATTCTTGCCGTTGAAGGTGACGCTGCCGCTAACTACTTCATAGCCGTCGCGACCCGCGAGTACTTGCGAGAGCGTGCTCTTGCCCGAACCATTCGGGCCCATAACGGCATGCACTTCGCCAGGTTTAACTTCCAGCGAGATGCCTTTGAGAATCTTTTTGTCGCCTACATTGACGTGTAGGTTTTTGATGCTTAACACTGTGACTACCTTCCGACTTTAAAAAGGACGGTTCGCGAACCGCCCCTACAAAATTAATCAACCTACTGCGCCTTCGAGGCTCACCGATAACAAGTTCTGCGCTTCCACGGCGAACTCCATGGGCAGTTCTTTAAACACGGCTTTGCAGAACCCGTTAACGATCATACTCACGGCATCTTCTTGCGAGACGCCGCGGCTGCGGCAATAAAACAATTGGTCGTCGCTGATCTTGGAGGTGCTGGCTTCGTGTTCAACGGCGGCGCTGGAGTTTTTTACTTCCACGTAGGGGAAGGTGTGCGCGCCGCAGCGGTCGCCCATCAGCAGCGAATCGCATTGCGTGTAGTTGCGCGCGCCTTCGGCGCTGGCCAGGATTTTCACCAAGCCGCGATAGCTGTTCTGACCATGACCGGCGGAAATACCTTTGGAGACGATGGTGCTCTTGGTGTTGCGACCAATGTGAATCATCTTGGTGCCGGTGTCGGCTTGCTGATAGTGATTGGTCAGCGCCACCGAGTAGAACTCACCCACCGAATTGTCGCCGGTCAGAATGCAGCTGGGATATTTCCAAGTAATAGCCGAGCCGGTTTCGACTTGCGTCCAACTGATTTTGGCATTGGCGCCGCGGCATTCGCCGCGCTTGGTGACGAAGTTGTAAATGCCACCCACGCCGTTTTCGTCGCCGGGATACCAGTTCTGCACGGTGGAGTACTTGATGTTGGCGTCTTTCAGCGCGACCAATTCCACCACGGCGGCGTGTAATTGGTTTTCATCGCGCATCGGCGCGGTGCAGCCTTCCAGGTAGCTCACGACTGCGCCTTCATCGGCAATGACCAGCGTGCGTTCGAACTGTCCGGTGTTGGCGGCATTGATGCGGAAGTAAGTCGACAGCTCCATTGGGCAGCGTACGCCTTTCGGTATGTATACGAATGAGCCATCGGTGAAAACCGCAGAGTTCAGTGCGGCGAAATAGTTATCGCCCTGCGGCACGACGCTGCCGAGATATTTTTCAATCAGTTCTGGGTGGTTGTGCACGGCGTCCGAGAACGAGCAGAAAATAACGCCGGCCTTGTGCAGCCGATCCTTGAACGTTGTGGCTACGGACACGCTATCGAATACGGCATCCACGGCAACACCCGCGAGGCGGGCGCGTTCATGCAGCGGGATGCCCAGCTTGTCGTAGGTCTCCAGCAGCTTGGGATCAACTTCCTCCAGGCTCTTGGGCGCGTTAGCGTTGGTCTTGGGTGCGGAGTAATACGAAATGGCTTGATAGTCGATGGGCGCGATCTTGAGCTGAGCCCAATTCGGCGGCGTCATGGTTAACCAATGGCGATACGCCTTCAGACGCCACTGCAACAGGAACTCGGGCTCTTTCTTGATCGCCGAAATTTTGCGGATAACGTCTTCATTGAGTCCGGGCGGCACCGTATCCGATTCGATATCGGTGACGAAGCCGTGGCGATATTTCTGCGCAACCAGCGCTTCAAGATCTTGTGGTTTGGTAGACATGGGCGGTGCTCTAGCGCGGACGCGACATGCGCGTCAACGGCGCTTCCTTGGCGCGTAGTGGATTCAAATCGAGGGCGTTCAGCTTGGCGTGTTCCAGGCCAGCCAATTGCGACAGCGACACATCGTTCAAGGCATGACGAATGGCGGCATTGACGCGCTGCCAGGAGTGGCCGACATGACAGCTACCGGCAATGGTGCAGGTGCTGTGCGCACTGCTGCATTCGGTCAGCGCAAACGGTCCCTCCAGCGCATCAAGAATCGCGGCGGCGGTAATCTGCGTGGCGGGTTTGGCGAGCTGATAGCCGCCGTGGCTACCACGTCCCGAGCTCACCAGGCCGCCTTGATGGAGCTTCTTGAGCAGCTTGCTCACGGTGGCCGGGCTCAAATGGGTGAGTTCCGCCAGTTCTGTGGCGGTGTATAGGCGCTCGTCGCGAGTGGCCAGGCAGGCCAGAATCACGGTGGCGTAGTCAGTCAGTTTGCTGATGCGTAACACGGTCGCCGGTCCCAATTTTCAGGGGTAGGATCAATTGGGACCATTTTAGTACTGATGGTGGCGGCTGTCACCCCGTTGTTGCAGATGGTTGCGCCGTGCGGCACTGAATTGCGCCCCGTCTGGTTGGCTAGCAATGCCGCTATATCCCTCGTTAACACCGCAGGACAACACGACCTCGAGTATCAAAATCCGCACCTTGTAGCGCCAATTGCGAGTCACAGGTGCGAGGATCATTTGCTATTCTGGGTCTCTGCAATAGAGGCTATTGCAATAACTGCTTGAAGCAGATGAACTTACCGGTCTCGACAAGAATCAATAACCCCGTGCCAAACGACAAGCCGACAACGACCGACAACCTGGTTGAGATACGCGACGTCCACTACTCGGTGGGTGGCCGTGACATCTTCAAGGGGCTGACGCTCAGTGTTCCCAAGGGCAAAATCACCGCCATCATGGGGCCGAGCGGCACCGGCAAGACCACCTTGCTGCGTCTGATTACCGGCCAGATCCGTCCCACCCGCGGACAGGTGTTGGTGGATGGGCAAGAAGTGTCGACACTATCGCGCCGTGATTTGTACGCGCTGCGGCAACGCATGGGTATGCTGTTCCAGAACGGCGCGTTGTTGACCGACATCAGCGTGTTCGAGAACGTGGCATTTCCGTTGCGCGAACATACTAATTTGTCGGAAGCCCTGATCAGGAATCTGGTGCTGACCAAGCTGCAAGCCGTCGGTTTGCGTGGCGCTTACAAATTGATGCCGCACGAACTATCCGGCGGTATGGCGCGCCGAGTCGCCTTGGCGCGCGCCATGGTGCGCGATCCCGAGCTGTTGATTTACGACGAGCCGTTTGCCGGACTCGATCCGATTTCTATGGGCGTGATCCTGCGTCTGTTGCGCAAGGTCAACGATGCGTTAGGCATCACCAGCATGGTGGTCTCGCACGATGTCGATGAAATAGCACTGGTGGCGGATATCAGTTACATCCTGGCTGGTGGCCAAGTGGTGGCTTCCGGCAGCCCCAAAGAATTGAAGGACGACAAGTCCGAGTTAGTGCGGCAGTTTATGAACGGATTGGCCGATGGGCCGGTAGCGTTTCACTATCCGGCGTCCGACTATCACAGCCAGTTATTATCGTGATGGGCTGTCCTAATCTCATGAATCACATGGTAACGGCACGCTGATGCGCGACATAGTTGATGGTCTAGCCCGCATCCTGGCCAACATCGGCGCAGTGGCCTTGTTTTTTGTCCGTGTCCTCGGCCAGGCACCGCTGGCTTTGCTGCGGCCGCGTTTGGTTGTTCACCAAATCCATAACGCCGGCGCGTTATCGCTGGTCATCATCATGACCTGCGGCTTGTTTGTGGGGATGGTGCTGGGTTTGCAAGGCTACGATTTGTTGGAACGCTTTGGTTCCGAAAGCGCCTTGGGCAGCGGCGCGGCCTTGGCCTTGATTAAGGAATTGGGTCCGGTCATCACTGCGTTGCTGTTTGCCGGACGCGCCGGCACGGCGTTGGCCTCGGAAATCGGTTTGATGCGCGCCACCGATCAGTTGGTGGCCATGGAGATCATGGCGGTTGATCCGTTTCGTCGCGTCGTGGCGCCCCGGTTCTTAGGCGGTGTGATCGCCATGCCCTTGCTCACCATGATTTTCATCGCCATCGGCATCTTTGGCGTGCAACTGGTGGGTGTGCAGCAATTGGGTGTGGATCAGGGCACTTTCTGGTCGCAGATGCGCGGTAGCGTGCAGATCGAAGATGTGATGCAGGGTCTGATCAAGGGTTGCGTATTCGGCATCGCTTGCAGCTTGATTGCGGTCTATGAAGGCTATACCGCCGAACCGACTGCCGAAGGCGTGGGCCGCGCCACCACTCGCACGGTGGTGAATTCCGCCGTACTTATTCTCATTCTGGACTACATGATTACAGCAGTGATGCTGTAAGCCCGTCTGACAGTCGCTTCGTCTGTCTGATGTTTTGAATTATTGGAGAGCTTTCATGCAACAGTCTCGTGCAACTGAAATTGTCACCGGCGCCTTTGTTTTGTTTGGCTTTGCGGCACTGTTCTTTTTGGTAACACAAATCACCAACAAAGAATTCCTGGTCAGCGACAAGGGTGGTTATGGATTAGTAGCGAACTTTGAGAACATCGGCAGTCTAAAAGTGGGTGCGCCGGTGTCGATGTCCGGCGTGACGGTGGGCCGCGTGGAGTCGATCAGTTATGACCAGCAGCAATATAAAGCGGTGGTGCGCATGCACATCAATTCGCAGTTCGATCATATTCCCGACGATAGCGATGCCAGCATCATGACGGCGGGCTTGTTGGGTGGCCAGTATATCGGCGTGACGGTCGGTGGTTCGGATCAGTTCTTCAAGGACGGTGGCAAGTTTGAAATCGTGCAGGATGCCTTGGTGCTGGAGAATTTGATCAATCAAATGGTCGCTAATTTTGCCGGTAAGAAAAGTGATACCGCTGAGGAGTCAAAGTAATGAACGTGCAAGCTGCAAAATCCATTTCCATGACGAATGGAGTGTTTAAGTGCTGGATAGGCAGTGTGGGTGCATTGTTGCTGGCCATGGTTGCGCCAGTCCAGGCGGCCGATGCGCCGCAGACGCCAGATCAGTTGATTGAAACCGTCGCCAGACAAGTGCTCACCGATTTGGATGCTAATCGCGACATGTATCGCAAGGATCAGACCAAGCTGCGGCAGATGATCGATAAGCATCTGTTGCCGAGCTTCGATACCGAATATGCCGCGCGGCTGGTGTTGGCCAAACACTGGCGCACCGCCACCGCGCAGCAACGCAAACAGTTTGTCGATGCGTTCTATCAATCGTTGTTGCAGAACTACGGCACCTCATTGTTGGAGTTTACACCCGACCGTTTGAAGATCCTGCCGTACAAGGGCGAAGCCAACGCCAGCAGTGCAACAGTGCGCACTGAAATCCGACGCGATAACGGCACCAAAGTACCGGTGAACTACACGCTGCGTAAAACCGACAAGGGCTGGAAGGCTTGGGATGTCACCATTGAGGGCGTGTCCTACGTGAAGTCGTTCCGCACCGATTTCGGCACTGAGATCGATCAGAAAGGTTTGGATGCCGTGATCACTCGCTTGCAGACCCAGCAACAGGGCTCGCCCATTGCTGCCGGTAAGAAGAGCGGTTGATATGCCGGCTACCACGCTGACGCAGCAGAGTGAGGGCCGCTACCTGGTGAGTGGTCCGCTCAGTTTCGCCACGGTGACGGAGTTGCTGCTGCAAAGCCGGTCGTTGTTCGCCGGCGAGTCCAGCTTCGAAGTGGATCTGTCCGGCGTCACGCATGCCGACAGCGCGGGATTGTCGCTGCTGATTGAATGGCTGCGCCAAGCCAAGTTGCAGGGCAGGCAACTGCGTTATCGGTCGTTGCCAGCGCAAATGCAGTCGCTGTCGAGTATCAGCGATTTGACTGGGCTGCTTAGCCAGTCTGCTTAGTTCCGGCGGCGGATGTCGCGACTATTTTCCCGGCTTTTAATTGCAGATGCTGGAAGTAAGACACTTCGACTCCGCTCAGTGACCGGAGGCGCTTATTCCGGTCGCTGA
>JANMSB010000007.1:0-4212 GCA_031388915.1 Pseudomonadota bacterium
TCGGTGAATCAGAATCTTGACCGCATCAACACCCTGCATGGCTTGACGATCCCCAATGATGTATCGCCGCCGTTTTATTTCAGCCCGATCGTACCGGGCATGAAAGTAAACCGTACTCGCGCGCCGTTGCAATTCAGTAAGCAGGTGATGATTAAGCGGCCGGCCACTCTGGAAGACGTTGCATTCTGGCCGGTGACGCATCTGGCGCACTTGCTGAAGACTCGTCAGGTGACTTCGCTTGAACTCACCGAGATGTACTTGGCGCGCTTGCACAAATACAACGGCAAGTTGAATTGTGTGGTGAGTTTTTGCGACGAGTTGGCGATTGCGCAAGCCAAGCAAGCCGATGCGGAAATTGCCGCCGGCAAGTACAAAGGCCCATTGCACGGTATGCCCTGGGGCGCGAAGGACATCATTGCCGTCAAAGGGTACAAGACCACCTGGGGCTCGGGCGCGTATCAGGATCAAGTCATCGATAAGAATGCCAGCGTGGTTGAACTGCTTACCGATGCCGGCGCGGTGTTGTTGGCCAAGTTGACCACCGGTGAATTGGCGGGTGGCGATCAATGGTTTGGTGGACGCACCAACAATCCCTGGAATCTTGAAGAAGGCGCCAGCGGTTCGTCGGCAGGTCCAGGCTCCGCCGTGGGCGGCGGCTTGGCGCCATTTGCTATCGGCACTGAAACGGGTGGTTCTATTTTAAGTCCTTCGACGCGCTGTGGCGTTACCGGATTACGTCCTACGTTTGGCCGCGTCAGTCGTCATGGCGTGATGGCCTTGTCGTGGACCCAGGATCGTCTCGGTCCCATGTGTCGCTATGTTGAAGACTGCGCCGTTGTAATGAGCGTAATTGCCAAACCCGACGACAAAGACTTGAGCGTTTCGGAAATTCCGTTCAACTGGAATGCGAAACTCGACATTAAGACGTTGCGCGTCGGCTACCTTGTGGATGCGTTTGCCGATGCGGACCGCAATCCAGAGTGGATACGCAACGATCAAAACGCACTGGAACAGTTGCGCAGCATGGGCGTGAAATTGATTCCACTCAAGGTGCCGGAGTTTCCGCTGGAAGTGCTTAGCCTCAGTGTCGAAGCCGCAGTATTCTTTGATGATTTGTTGCGTTCTGGTCAATACAAAAAATTGACCGCCAAGAATAAAGCCGATCGTTATCGCACCAGTCGTTTGATCCCCGCAGTCGAGTATCTGCAAGCACAACGCATGCGTTCGATGATGATGCAGACGTTGGCGCAAGCCACCGCCGGTGTGGATGCATACATGGCGCCGTCCACCGGCGGTAATCCGCGCGCCGCCGAGGGTGCAGCGGCTAGTGCCAACCCAACGCAGAACAAAACTCAGCAGCATTCGCAGATGGCGAATCTGGCGTGTTATCCCGGTTTGTCGTTGCCGAATGGTTTCGCCGCCAATGGCACACCGACCAGCATCCTGTTCATGGCGCGTCCATTTGGCGAACCTGAATTGTTGGCGCTGGCCAAGGCCTATCAGGATGCCACGGGATTTAATATGAAACGTCCACCGTTGTTTGCTTGAGCCGTTGCCCAAAGTTTTTCGATGTCATTTCGAACGTAGTGAGAAATCCGTCTGAGTTCTAGCAATGTCTATGACTAGCAAGATTTCTCCCTTCGGTCGAAATGACAATTGAGCCATTGTTTAAAATCTGAGAGTTGTTCACCCCTATGAATCGTCGCGACTTCAACACCATGGCGCTGGGTACAGCCGCCGCACAATTGTTCGCTGCCAATGTTTTCGCCAAGGGCAAGGCTATGGCAGGCGATGTATCGGAGTTGTCGGCATTGAGCTTGACCGAAGCTGCGGCCAAAGTGCGCTCCGGACAAGTGACTGCGATCCAATTGACGCAGGCCTGCTTGGACCGTATCGCGATTTATGATTCCAAGCTCGATGCTTTCATCACGGTGATGAAGCAGCAAGCACTAGTGCAAGCGGCAGTACTTGATGCCGAACAAAAAACCGGCAAGTTGCGCGGACCATTGCATGGTGTGCCGTTGGCCATTAAAGACATCATCGAAACCTCCGACGCACGCACCACCGGCGGCAGCGCCTTGTTCGCAGATTACGTGCCGGCCCAAGACGCCACGGTAGTGGCACGCCTGCGTGCGGCTGGCGCAGTCATTATCGGTAAGGCCAACACTCAGGAGTTTGCCATGGGTGGCGGCGAGACTTCGTACTATGGTCCCGCACGAAATCCCTGGAATCTGGCGCATAGCACTGGCGGTTCATCATCGGGCTCAGGTGCGGCGATGGCCGCGCATCTGGCTTATGGCGCGCTGGGTACTGACACCGGCGGTTCGGTGCGCATGCCGGCGTCGTTCTGCGGCATTGTTGGTTTGAAACCTACTTATGGCCTGGTGCCGATCAAAGGCATCATGCCGCTAGCCGTGACACTGGATCATTGTGGTCCGATGACCCGTACGGTGGAAGACACCGCGATCATGCTGAATGTCATGGCCGGCTATGACAAGTACGACTTCACCAGCGTCGATCACGCCAAGGAAGACTACGTGGCGCAGATGTCGCAGCCCATTGCGGGTTTCAAGCTGGCCATGCCCGTGGGCTATTTCGATGATCTCGATCCCGAAGTGGCCAAGGCGGTTGAAGATGCCATTGCCTTGCTGGGCAAACTCACCAAGGGGGTAAGTGAGGGCATGCTACCCGGCACCACGCATATTGGCAGCCTCAGCTCGATGGGCGAATCTATTGCCTGGCATGAACCGTACATGAAGGACGCGCCCGCGAAATACATGTTGGCGGAGCGGCGTCGCTTGCAGGCTGCATTAGACAACCCGCCTACTGCGGCTGAGTATATTCGTACCAAATGGGAGGTTGAAACCTTGCGTCGCAAAGTCGACGATGCGTTCAACAACTTCGATCTAGTGGTCATGCCCACGCAACGTATCTTGCCGCCGACCTTGAACGAGTTGATTGGCAGAGTGAATGACAACAAGACCAGCAACCCGCGCGTTACCTCGAACTGCACGCCGTTCAATATATTTGGCTTGCCGGCTATTTCCATTCCGTGCGGCTTCAGCAAGAGCGGCCTGCCCATTGGTTTGATGATTGCCGGTCCGCACTTCGCCGAAGGCAAAGTACTGGCGCTGGCCAAGGCCTATGAACAAGCCACCGAATGGCACAAACGTTTGTCACCACTCACGCCTGCTACGCCGGTACCACCGGTCACGGGGTATCTATGATGTTGTCTTATCCATCGGCTTTTGTTCTAGGTGTTGGGTTGTTGGCTAGTGCGAGCCTGCTCGCTGCGCCGAAGACCCATGAGCTCAAGGCATCACCCACGACGGTGCATAGAAGTTTCTTCGATGCCACCTTGCCACCGGTGTTGACCATCGATTCCGGCGACTTCGTGAAATTGGAAACCGCATCGGGCAATCCGCGTTACTTCGAAAAACTCGGCGTGCCCAAGGAAAAAATTCCCGCTGAACTCTATGCCGTATACGAAGGTGTTGAGGGCGAAGGGCGCGGCGATCACACACTCAATGGTCCGATTGCGGTGCGTGGCGCAGAGCCGGGCGATACGCTCGAGATTCGCATTCGCTCGGTGGATGTGCGTCTGCCCATTGCAGGTCAAGGTTTCAACATCGGACGTGGCACCTTGCCTGAACAGTTTGAATATAAAAAAGACCGCGTCCTGTGGATCGACATGAAAAAACGCGTTGTCGAATACGCGCCGGGTGTTGAAGTGCCGGTGAAACCCTTTTGGGGCGTGATCGGCACCGCGCCACCGATAGAAATGGGGCGCGTGGGCAGCGGCCCACCGAATTTCTTTGGCGGCAATATGGACAATGCCGATCTCGGTCCCGGCAGTACGGTGTATTTACCCGTGTTTAATAACGGCGGCATGTTATCAATCGGTGATGGGCACGCTGCGCAGGGACATGGCGAAGTGTGCGGTGGCGCTATCGAGACCTCGCTGAAAGGCGAGATCCAAGTGATTCTGCACAAGAAACAAACGTTGAAGTGGCCACGCGCCGAAACCCCGACGCACTACATGACCATGGGGCTCAATAAAGATCTCGACGAAGCAGCCAAGGCGGCTACCTCCGAGATGCTCGACTTTCTGGTGGAACGCAAGGGCATGTCGCGTGAGGTCGCCTATATGATGTCGAGTGCGGCAATGAATCTCACCGTGACCCAAGTAGTGGATGGCACCAAGGGTGTGCA
>JANMSB010000341.1:0-7922 GCA_031388915.1 Pseudomonadota bacterium
TTACAGCGCGAAGCAGGTAAACAACTGCTCGATGCCATGCAGCGCATGCGTGACGCCAATGTGCCGCCACTGAACGAAGACGATGTCGCCACCGCCGTCACCGCCGCACGCAAGGCTCGCGGTGAAGCTGGTCACTGATACTAATATCGAGTGTCGGGGCTGCTGTGGCTCGGCACACCGACTGAGGCACTCGCACGGATCACGGCAGCGTAACCTTCGATTCCACAATACCTACGATTCGACGGACTGGCACTGTTGAACTGCTGAACTCGCCGTGTACATTGATACCAATTCTTGGAGACCTGACTACTAAGGCGTTTTATGTTGGATAAAATTTGGAAAAAAATCACGTCTCCAATGGGCGAGACAGTTCTCGATCCGATTCGAGAAAAACAAGCAATGGCGACGTTTAATAGTAAGTTCATTTCCGTGTGGACATACTCTGCTTATCGCATGGGGCAGCCTGACCCGTTGTATGAGCCAGTCGATCTGTCGGTGAGTTGTTTCGATGATGAGCTTGGCTATACGATTGTTTCTGCCCTAAATAGAACCCGTTTCTTTAGCCTTAAGCAGGCGGAGGAAATACGTGAGGCATCAAGTAGTCACTACAATAAATGTATCGAACAACAGGTAAAAAAGCACGGCTATCGCTCGCGTCGTGCGCTTTTCAAGGATATGAAGAGCTGCAGTCTTTCCGAAACAGATGGAGTCATCACGATTTCGCCAAGTCACTATGAAGGATTGGAAGAGTATTCCAATAGAGGCATCGCAGAAGACCAGCATGTGAAGGTTCCTGCAAGCAGTACGCATGCAGAAATTGGGGCGGCATTGAGGCTGGCGTTTAGTCGCTGCAGCCCGCGTAGGGCGTACAGCTTCTGTACGCCGAATGTTCTTGGTTCTTAGCCACTGCCGATGAGCTGCACCGCCGCTGCGGGATTAACGATCTGGATGATCTGGATAGGGCGGATGGGGCCGGGCCGTCGATCCGTATGTATTCACAACTCTCTAGCCACTCAGAATACATACGGATCGACGGGGTCGATGGTTCGTAGGTTCGAAGGCATTTCTCGACACAACACCCAACTCTTCATCCATCAACCATTCAATCGGCCAGCGAAGCACTATCGACGCTGTCAAAATTAAAAGTGTAGGGGCAGACCTAGGTGTCTGCCCGTTCGGCAATCCGTCAAGCAATCAGCGCCTGAATGGCGGGCAGACACCTACATCCGCATATGCCGCGTCAGACTCATCCGATCCAGGATGCGGCTGGCGATTTCTTCCACGCTGGTTTCCGTCACGTCGATATACGGCACGCCGATACGCTCGAACAACGTTTGCGCGGTGCGCACTTCGTATTGCACTTGCTGCGCCGAGGCATAACGGCTACCCGGCCGGCGTTCGTTGCGAATTTGCTGCAAGCGTTCGGGCTTGATAGTCAGGCCATACAATTTCTTCGTGTAGGGCGCCAACACTGCGGGCAACTTGCCGGTTTCCAGTTCGTCGTCGGTAAGCGGATAGTTGGCGGTAAAAATGCCGTACTGCAACGCCATGTATAACGACGTTGGCGTTTTGCCGGAGCGCGACACACCGATCAGGATCACATCCGCGCTGCGATAGTCGCGCGCGCCCGAGCCATCGTCGTTGGCCAAGGCGAAATTAGTGGCGTCGATACGCGCCGAATGCGCCGGATCGCCGCCTGCATGGGTGCTGCGTCCGGTGACATGCGCCGATTCCATGTTGAGTTCGGTTTCCAGCGGCGCTAGAAAGGCGTCGAAAAAATCCAGGAACAAGCCATGCGCTTCTTTGACGATGGCGCGAATCCGATCATCGACCAAGGTACACACAATAATCGGCCGCGCCTGTTCTTCGCGCGCAATGCTGTTAATGCGCGCCACCACGCCTAGGGCCTGTTCAGTGGTTGCCACGAACGGCATGGTGACAGTACGGAACTGCAAGCCTTCAAACTGCGACAGCAGGCTGTGACCCAAGGTCTCGGCGGTCACGCCAGTGCGATCCGAGACGAAGCAGACCGTGCGCATCATGTAAAAAACCCCGATCAACGTAGGGGCGGGTTTCAAACCCGCCCCCCTCTATTGATATGTACTCAAGAAGGCGGGTTTCAAACCCGCCCCTACAAGACCAGCCTTTCAGCTACGCCTTAATACCCGCCAGGAATAGCCAAGTCTCCACCACGGTGTCTGGATTGAGCGAGATGCTGCTGATGCCCTGCTCCACCAGCCAACGCGCAAAGTCTGGATGATCCGAAGGTCCCTGGCCGCAGATACCCACGTACTTGCCTTGACGCTTACACGCGGCAATGGCCATGGACAACATCACTTTCACCGCTTCGTCGCGTTCGTCGAACAACTTGGCGACGATGCCGGAGTCGCGATCCAACCCCAGCGTCAACTGCGTCATGTCGTTGGAGCCGATCGACATACCATCGAAGTACTCCAAGTACTTGTCGGCCAGCACCGCATTGGTGGGCAACTCGCACATCATGATGACCTTCAAGCCATTCTCGCCGCGCTTCAAGCCATTGGCCGCCAGCAATTCGGTGACTTGGCGCGCTTCGTTCACGGTACGCACGAACGGCACCATGACCTGCACATTGGTTAGTCCCATTTGCTCGCGCACGATGCGCAGCGCGCGGCATTCCAGTTCAAAGCAGGGCCGGAAGTTCTCGTCGACGTAACGCGCAGCACCACGGAAACCCAGCATGGGGTTTTCTTCATGCGGCTCGTACACACTACCGCCAATCAAGTTGGCGTATTCGTTCGACTTGAAATCCGACAGACGCACGATCACCGGCTCGGGCGCAAAGGCAGCGGCGATTTGCGAGATGCCTTCGCAGAGCTTATCGATATAGAAACTCACCGGATCGGCATAGCCGGCCATCTGCTTGCGGATGGTGGTTTTCAGTTCCACATCCAGCGTGTCGAAATCGAGCAATGCCTTGGGATGCACGCCGATCATGCGATTGATAATAAATTCCAACCGCGCCAAGCCCACGCCTTGATGCGGAATGCCGGCAAACGCAAAGGCACGATCGGGATTGCCCACATTCATCATCAACCGCACCGGCGCCGGCGGCATGGCGTCCAACTGAATCTCTTTGTGCTCAAAGCCCAGCAAGCCTTCATAGACAAAGCCGGTATCGCCTTCGGCGCAGGACACCGTGACTTCCTGACCATCTTTGATCAGGCCGGTGGCATCGCCGCAGCCCACCACGGCGGGAATGCCCAACTCGCGCGCAATGATGGCAGCGTGACAGGTGCGGCCACCGCGATTGGTGACAATGGCCGAAGCGCGCTTCATCACCGGTTCCCAATCCGGATCGGTCATGTCGGCCACCAGCACATCGCCGGGCTGCACGCGGTCCATCTGCGTCACATCTTTCACAAGGCGTGCGCGGCCTTCGCCGATGCGTTGACCGATGCTGCGCCCTTCGACCACCACCTTGGAACGCGACTTCAGCGTGTAACGCTGAATGCTGCGACCGGCACGGCTTTGCACAGTTTCCGGACGCGCTTGCAGAATAAATATCTGGCCAGTGTTGCCATCCTTGCCCCATTCGATGTCCATAGGGCAGCCGTAATGTTCTTCGATGGTCAGCGCTTGGCGTGCCAGATTTTCCAAGTCCTGCTCGCTGAGCGAAAAACGTACGCGATCCGCTTCGGGTACGGCCACGGTGGTGACGCGCTCCTTGGCGCCCGGCTCGGCGTACACCATCTTGATGGCTTTAGCGCCCAAGTTACGACGCAGCACCGCCTTGCGACCAGCGCGTAACGCCGGCTTGTACACATAGAACTCATCCGGATTCACCGCGCCCTGCACCACGGTTTCACCCAGGCCGTAAGAGCTGGTAATGAACACCACATCGCGAAAACCCGAGTCGGTATCCAAGGTGAACATCACGCCCGCCGCACCCACATCGCTGCGCACCATGTACTGCACACCCACGGACAACGCGACCAACGAATGGTCGAAGCCTTGATGCACGCGATAGGCAATGGCGCGGTCGTTAAACAACGAGGCAAACACTTCGTGCATAGTGTGCAGCAGCGCCTGCTCGCCACGCACGTTGAGGAAGGTTTCCTGCTGACCGGCAAACGAGGCTTCGGGCAGGTCTTCCGCTGTAGCGGAGGAGCGCACCGCCACGGCAATCCCTTGACCGCCATCCATCTTGCGAAAGGCTTCCAGCACTTCGGTGTTCAGGCGTTCCGGAAACGGCGTATCCAAAATCCATTGGCGAATTTGTGCGCCGGTGCGCGACAGTGCCTGCAAGTCATCCACATTGAGTGTCTTCAGGACGGCATTGATGCGCGCATCCAACCCAGCTTGCTTCACGAAATCGCGGTAGGCATCGGCGGTGGTGGCATAACCGTCGGGCACTTGAATACCCAGACCGGACAACAGGCGCAGCATTTCACCCAGCGAGGAGTTCTTGCCACCCACCAATTCCACATCTCCCCTTCCTAACTGATTGAAGGGAATGACATAACGATTCATATCGATACCTTGTTGCGTTGCCGCTCCGTGCGGCATGTAGAGCGATGATTCTACTGATCTTCACCGCAGTGGTGGCAACAAGTATGTGATCTAGTCGTGCGAGATCGTCACCACGGCGCCATTGGCAGCCGCCGAAGCGCGAACTGCGTCGATCACCTTCATGCAGGCAAGGCCATCGGCAAATGTCGCTACGGGCACCGGACCCGTGGACTTGCCTTCAATGGCCGCATGCCACGCTTCACACAGCCGTCGCGCCGGCGGCAGCTCGATATGCAACAAGGGTTTGCTCGGATCTTTGCTGGGTGCTTCTGGCGTCAACGTCAATTCAGGTGGCACTGACAACTCGCGTGTCCCGTTGCAGTCGGCAAGCCGCACTACGCCGTTCTCCAACGACAAGGTTCCCTGCGTGCCTGCGACACGGGTCATGGCGGCAAACTCTCCCCATGCGCCGCCGGTTTGCATCAATACACCTTGAACGCCGTTGGTCATGGTAAAGCGCATGAGGTAGGTGTCCTCTGCCACACCCTGTCGATCCGACACGATTGATAGCGCCGCACTTAGCGAAGCAAACTCGCCAAGCCAGGTGCGCACCATGTCGATCATGTGCGAGCCCGACGCACCGAGCCAACCGCCACCAGCGGTATTGTCGAACCACCAGTCCGGCCGTTTCGCATCGGGACTGGCGACCAGCCCGAAAAAATAAGTGATGGAGATCAGGCGTGGTTCGCCGATCAATCCCTCTGCAATCGCCCGAGCCATCATGATGCGGAGGGGATCCATGCGGAACTGATTGCCCATCATGTGGACAACTCCCGCGCGTTGTGCGGCTGCCAGCATGCCGCGCGCTTCCTGCGCATCTTTAGCAAAGGGTTTTTCGCACAGAATGTGGCAGCCGCGCGCCACTGCCGTATGAACCAGCGGCGCATGAGTGTGTGGCGGGGTCGCAATGGCCACTGCCACCGCACCGGTGGCAGTAATCGCCTCATCCAGATCAATGAAGGCATGCGGTATTGCGTTTGCTCTAGCGCGCTCGCGCGTGCGATCCACATTCGCACCGACCAGACCAATCACATCAAAACCAGTAGCGCGCAGCGCAGGCACCAACACGCGCAAGCCATGACCCGTGCCCGCGACCAGCACGGGTATGCGTGTTTTGACATCAAGTGACTTGGTCATAAACGGTCTCTACCAGCAGTGGCGCAACACGCTAACACCCGAACTGGCGCAGGTCCGCTACAATTTTGTTCTTCCGTCCGGCAACCCGACCGCCAACCAGAACCCAAGGCCTTTTTTATGATGAGTTTCGCAGCCCTCATTGCTACCGCCAAGCAAGCCGACGGCTCGTTGGCATTCAACGTACCCGATGACTGGCTACAAGGACGGACCGCCTATGGTGGCCTGACCGCCGCCGTGGCTTACAACGCGGCGAAAGGCGTGCAAGCGCAGTTGCCGCCCCTGCGTTCGGCGCAGATCGCTTTTATCGGACCGGTGAGCAATGACATGCACGCCCGCGCCACCCTGTTGCGTCGAGGTAAATCCAGTGCGTTTATCGAAGCGCGCGTCACCTCGAATGGCGAACTGGCGATGCTGGGAACGTTCCTGTTCATGGCCGAGCGCGCCTCCCCAGTGAGTCTTGCCGCACCCACAGCACCGACCACGCCACCGCCGGAGAATGCCGAGCCGGCCATGCGCGGCAAAGGCCCGGCCTTTCGCAGCCACCTGGAATATCGCCATGCGGCGTCGGTTCAGGATCGTGAGAAACCGGAACTGTTGCGCTGGGTGCGCCTGCGTGAGCGCGAGGGTATTGATCCCGTGTCGGAACTGCTGCTCATCGGCGATGCGCTTCCGCCCGGCATTCTGCCCTTGCTTGAAACTCCTTCAACAGCGAGCTCGGCAAACTGGACCGTTCATTTGCACGGCTCCGAAATCGCCACGCACGACGGCTGGTGGCTGGTGCAGACCAGAGCCGAATCGGCGCTCGGCGGCATCAGCAGCCAGTTGATGGCGCTATGGAATCGGGCAGGCGATGCCGTTCTGTCCAGCTCTCAGACGGTCTCGTTTTCTACTGCGAGTGGTTAGTTGCCCGGGTTCGGTCACTGCTGATACACACCTCCATCATCACCACTACCTGGAGGGCGGACGGGTCAACAGCTATGCCGTGATGGTCATCACTGGCGTCGGTGACCGCGCGACCGCACGCATCGGTCGCCTCGTCCATCTCGATGCCGCCAATCCCGTGAGTGGCGATTGCAACGCCGACCACGGCAATTCAAAACGGACGCGCGAAGTCGATGGCAAGATCGTCAATGACGTCGAACTGTTCATGTTTCCGAACGAGCCTTAACGTTCGATGCGAGCAACGACACAGATCTGCTAGGCTTTTGATACGGGGCGCGCAGCCCTGACGTTACTAACAAGAGGAAAGAAAATGGACAAAAAATCAAAGATAGAACTGTCAATGGCGCTGGTATTGCTAACCTGTGCAATACCGGCCTACTCGGGTGATTGGCGGGTCGGTCCGGGGATATCGGGTGTATCTGGTATCGACGAAGTCACAGACCTCTACGAACAAAATTACAACAACACCCACACCCTCACGCAGGTGGACGTGAAATTCCTTTTGCCTGTTGGCATCGCTGTACAGGGTACTTACACATGGAACTCCGGCGTACGCCTTGATCTCGGGCTGGGTCCTATATTCATTCTGCGAGACAACGGCGACGGTGATGTGGACACCGGACTGGGGTATACCGAGGTGCCTATCAGCGCAACAGCGGGATACACATTCATCCCCAGTGGCGCCGTGTCACCGTACGTACGTGTCGGCGTGGCACATCACTTTGCAAGCGGCGACTACGTCGAAGGCTCCAAGCCCGGCTTGCTGGGTGCGGTCGGCGTGGAGTTTTCGCGCCAGAGCACGGTCAGCGTATCGGTCGAGATCGCCGTCGATGGCTCCGAAGTGGAATTCGAACGCTTTCGGCGCTCGGGAAACACAGTCGTGCGCACCACGGAAAACATCAACAGCTATAAAACCATGTTCTCCGTGATCGTAAAATTCTAACTGCACACACAGGGCAGACAGGCGCTTAGAGCCTGCTCACGATTTCGATCAAGAGATGCGGTGCGAGACAAAATGCAATGACGTGAAAAAGAAAACGGCATCATTCCGCAGGGAGTGATGCCGTCGTTATCTTCACAAGGTGAAGTAAAACACTTAGAAGCTAAATCGGCCCTGTGCACCGATCAGGTTGGTATCACCGCCCGCATTGACAATGACGCCGGCCGACCATTGCGGCGTAAAGTTGTAGCGCGCTTCGCCGACCAAGTAGGTGTCGTTCTTCAAGCCGTACACTTCGACGTGTTGATGTTCGACACCGCCTTCGACTTCCAACTTCGGCACGACTACAGCG
>JANMSB010000344.1:0-4102 GCA_031388915.1 Pseudomonadota bacterium
TGAACAGGATGTAATTCCGCTAACATCAATGCCCGGCGCCGCAGGCAAACGTGGTGTAAATCGTCTGCTCCTTAAACGATTTCCTTTTTCTGTAGTCGTGCGGGAATACCCAAACGAAATAGTTGTTATTGCCTTCGCCCATTTCGCGAAGCGTCCAGGGTACTGGCGCGGCAGATTGCGCAGCTAGACTCCAAGTGGTTGTTGGGCAAGTACGCTACCACCACTCCGGATACTCCACGTACCGGGGCACATTGTCACCGGCACATACCCACGGTGCTTCAGACTCGCAAAATATACGTCCTTTGGGCTTCTCTTTCGGGTGGTCATCAAGAGAACCCGCCGGAACAACCACTGTTCGTCCGCTGCGGCTAAGTCGAGGAACCGGACTACCGCAGTTGCTACAGAACCAACGCGCAAAACTCACCGCCGAGGGTAGATTAAAGCGAGAGATCATTTCTTGACCATTAATCCAAGTCAACTGCTCCGGCTTCAGATAGATGTTCGATGCATGAGCGGCACCAGTCGCTTTGCGGCATCGCGCACAGTGACAATGTGCAAACTTGGAGAATGGGCCACGCACCTCGTATGGCACACTGCCACAAAGGCAACCACCGCGCAGGGTTTTGTCGGTTGCAGTCATGTGCTTCCTTCCGTTACCCAACTAGAAGCAGAGCCATTTGCACTTTGCAGCGAGCCATAGTGCCCCATTGCAATGGGACTTAATACTGTACGTGCCAACCACAACATCCTGCTTTCCATTCACGAACAATCGCGTGCAGACGAATCGACGCACTGGCACCATTCCATCGTGCAGTAAATAGCGATTGGATGAATCTCACCCCGTGGCTGATTGAGTAGCAATTGTGAGTGTCCAGCTCATAAAATAATTAGCCAAGACGTGTAAATCCGTCGGCGCTCCAGTCTTCGCTACCTACGCCATGGTGGACGAAGAAGAGCCCGTCGGGATCGTATTTATTTTTGATGGCTCGCAATCTCGAATAATTCTTTCCCCAATATGCGTTCTGCCAGGAACGATTGAAGTAGTTACTCTCCGAAACATAAGAGCCGGCGTTCGGAACGATCTTACGTAGCTCCGCAATCGCTAGGTCGATATCATGTGCGTCCTTGTGGGCCGCAGCCAAGTCCATTGCGGAGCGTGCGAGCCCCGGATAAGCAGGTTCTTCTCCGTCAGCAATAATGACCAGCGCAAAGGCCTCGGTCACCGCGGGATTGGTTGCAGTTTGTCGAGCCGCTGCAATAGCCTCTGGTGGCGCACCGGCAAGCCCCTTATTGATATGGAGCTCCACCTGCTTATGGCGGCTCGCTGCGAATAGCGCGTCGGCAAGCTGTTCCTGCCGGTTTTTCTGTAGCAACGACGCGGGCAGCCAAAGCGAATCAAAACCATGGATGAAGGCACCGACCTGATCCTGATCGCCTTGCCACCAACCATGGTTGTTAGGCGCGCCATCACGCATGTCGCGGATCATTGAGGGGTTCCCTCCGACGTCCCACCAACCCCGCGAGCTCCCCGCACGTGCACGGAGCGGCGACACCACAGTGAAATCCTTGGGCGATAATGTGTTCACCCAATCGAAGAACGGCCGCCACACTTCGCTCACCTGTGCCTTGTCGAGGCCCTGACTCACCATCGAGATTTCGAGCGTGTTGTCGGGTCCGAACTGGGCCTGTTCACCCCAGTGCGGATTGAACAGCTTCTCGTGATAGAAGCCAACGAAGCGCGCGATCAGTTGCCTGAAGGACGCGTCCGATTGCGCTTTGATTTTTCCCCACGCACCGCCGAAAAATTGCGGCAGCTCATGTGTACGTAAAGTGACCCGAGTAATCACACCGAATGTACCGCCGCCACCTCCCTTGAGAGCCCAGAAAAGATCAGCATCATTACAAGCGTTAACGATGCGCACTTGGCCGTCAGCGGTGACAACTTCCGCCTCGAGTAACCCCGATGCCGCCGTGCCAAATCTTTTTGAAAAAGAACCGAAGCCTCCGCTTTGAATAAGCCCGGCGACACCAACAGTGGTACAGCCGCCGCCTTGCACGTAACGGCCACCGTCCGTCGTCACGGCGTTGTAGAGGTCCATCCACACCGCACCCGCTTCCGTGCTGACGGCAGGAACCGGCGCGATGCGGCCTTCGCAGCCTTTGCCCACGAACGCATCGTGCAGCCTGACCTTGTTCATCGCGCGGGTCCAAATGAGCAACGAGTACGGCGCGCTGGAGGTCCCCAAATAGCTGTGGCCGCCACCTTTGACCACGAGCCTCAAATTGTTTTCGCGAGCAAAGGTGACGCCGGCTGCAACATCGGCCGCGTTTCGAGCTTTGATCGCGTACGCACTCGGCGCCGGCGTCCACGCGTCCAACCATCCGGAAACCTCAGTGCCCGCTGGTTGGTCGCCGATCCAATAGGGATTGCGAATATTCTTCAGCGCATCGAGACAGCCCACGCCATTGGGTTCCGTTTCGCACGATGCAAATAGGGAATGCACATCGATGAGATTGCCACCCACATCGTCCTTCAGCTTCGACCACTTTGCAGCGCCGGGCCATGACGATTCGCTGGGTCTCACGCGCTGTCTCACCCGCCTTGTAGCTGCCTTTGCGGATCTTGTTGGATCAAATATAGCCGCGAAGCTATCCAGTAGAAGCGGCAGCATTGCAGCCGTACGCAACAAGTTCCTTCTTTTCATCGCGCCCCCTATTTCGCAAACCGCTTACTAATTGCTACCCATTCGAGTGGAATCCCATACAGAGTCGATGCCATCGCCGCCTGTCGAAGGGCTCTCGACAACCACCTCAGTCTTAATGGAGTTAGCGATGTAGCACTGCTCATGCGCTTCGTGATGAAGACACCGTTCTTCATCAGAAGTCGGTGACGTCGTACCACCGTACTCAATCCTGGGATGAAGTGTCACTTTGCTGACCCAAGGAATACCACGTTCATTCTTGGTCATCACCCCAACCGCTTCATCGGTGTAACTTTCGATGAAGAACCCGGCCCGCGATGCCACATACAAGTAAGTGAGCATGTGACAACTGGAGATAGCCGCAACAAAAGCTTCCTCAGGATCAACGTTCGCAGGCTTCGAGTAAGGCACGGGCACCACAGCAGGCGAAGGCGATGCCGCCACCGAGATGCCCCCATCGAATTCCCAGACATGTTCGCGAGAATACTTTCCTTTAGCAAAATCAGTCCCTGAGTACTTCCAGCGAATGACTGCTCTGTGCTCGGACATGGTTTAGGTGCTCACTGCCGCATAGCTTTCATACGTGGTCAGAGCAAGCTGGCCGCGCGAATCCAATAGTTCAAGGCTTCTCGACATTGTTCCACGCTGCTTGCTGCAAGACAATGCGGTAACCGTCTGGGTCTGCGTACGTGCGCCCGCTCACTTCCCAGTACGGATTAGATGAGCGAACTTGTTTGAAGCCCGCAGCCAACATGCTTTCGCATGAGGCTTGCCACTCAATTGACGTTGGGATGTACAAGACCAACAAGTCCTCGACTGTGGGTGAAGGGACAACCAAGTGGTTTCTGCAGCGCGTGAACTCAAAATGATAGTTTGAATCTTCTAGCCCGAGCATGACGCCATCAAATCCATCATGGTTCTCAAAACAGCCGACTACGCGAAGGCCCATACCGCGACAATACATCGCTGTGGCTCTCGCCAGATCGCTGACTGGTCTGGCAATTCGTAGGTGAGGTGACATGGACTTTTGCAGGGATGTGAGTGGCGGTGAAAAATTTTCTTGCGATTTTTAGTCGATGCCAATAGTTAGGACGGATGTAGATTCGCTTAATTTCGTCGATATCAATTGTCCATTATCAACCATCAACCTTCTTCTCAACATGCCCACCGAACTGATGGCGCATGGCGGATAACATTTTGTTGGCATACAGGCTTTGGTTCTGCGAGCTGAAGCGTGCGAACAATGCCGCTGCCAGCGTCGGCATCGGTACGCCCAAATCAACCGCTGCCTGCAGTGTCCAGCGGCCTTCGCCAGAATCCGAGACGCGCCCGGCATAGCTCTGCAATTGCGGGTCTGCTTGTAACGCTTGCGCGGATAGATCGAGCAACCAGGAACGCAC
>JANMSB010000361.1:0-4055 GCA_031388915.1 Pseudomonadota bacterium
CACCAGCAAGATGCTGGGGAGCTTTCGCGAGGATGCCCGCACGCGGCTGGAGTTTCTGAGCTTGTTTGGATTACGCGGCGCGAAATGATTGATTTGCGTAGGGGCGGTCCTATGTGTCCGCCCTCTCGCTTACGATTAAGAGGGCGGACACATAGGTCCGCCCCTACGCAACCGAATCATTTCGCGCCGCGTATGCCAATAAAGCTCAGAAACTCCTGCCGCGTGCGGGCATCCTCGCGAAAGCTACCCAGCATCTTGCTGGTGATCATCGACACGCCGCGCTTGTGTACGCCGCGAGTGGTCATACATTCATGCACCGCATCGACTACCACACCCACGCCGCGCGGTTTGAGTACTTCATCGATGCAGCGGGCGATCTCGGCGGTCAGTTTTTCCTGCACTTGTAAACGTTTTGCGTAGCCTTCCACCACGCGCGCCAGCTTGCTGATACCTACCACCTTATCGGTAGGTAGGTAGCCGACATGCACGCGGCCGATGATCGGCGCCATGTGATGCTCGCAGTACGACTCGAACTCGATATCGCGCAACACGATCATCTCGTCGTAGCCGGCCACTTCCTCGAAAGTGCGCTTGAGATATTCGGCGGGATTGACGCTATAGCCGCCAAACCACTCGCGATATGCCGACACCACTCGTTTCGGGGTATCCAGCAAGCCTTCCCGTTGCGGGTTGTCGCCGGCCCAATGTAACAAAGTGCGCACCGCTTCCTCAGCTTGTTCGCGCGTCACCGGGATGTTTTTGTGACTGGACTTGACTGACTTAGAAGTGGTCTTGCTGGTTGGCGCTTTGGGCATGTGGTGACTCCATGACTGCCCGACAAGCTTAGCATGTGGCAAGCTGTGAGCATGAGCTTTCCAAGTCGGTTCCTTTGCCCCGTATTGATCTGTTGCTTACTGAGCGTTGGGTTGTGGCCCCAGAGTGCAACTGCCTGGGGTCACCTCGGTCACCGCCTCACCGGCGAGATTGCACAAGCACTACTCAGCGATACCGCTCGCAAACAAGTACGCCAACTACTTGGCGAAGAGCCGCTAGCCGCCGCCGCTACGTACATGGACCAGCAACGTAACGCACTGAGCGAACGCTGGCCGGCCTCGCAGCGCTGGCACTATGACAATCAACCGGTTTGTACTACTGCACGGACTTACTGCGCCGACGGTCAGTGCGCCACGCAGCAAATTACCCGCCTGCAAAAACTGTTGGCCGATCCGCGCGCCGACCACTCCGAACGTGCACTGGCGCTGCGCTTATTGATACACATCCTGGGCGACATCCATCAACCGCTGCACATGGCAGACAATTCAGATCGCGGCGGCAACAATTTGTACGTGCGGCTGTATGTGGGCGGCCAGCGCTATCGCCTACACGAAGTCATGGACACGGTTTTGATTAAGGAACTGATTGGCACACAGCGTTTGAATGCCTACGCGCAAGACCTGAAGCAACGCTATCGCGCGCAACATGCGCAGTGGCAGCAAGGCAGCATGGCCAACTGGGCGCAGCAAACCCATTTGTTGGCGGTGAACCGTACTTATGGAACCCTTCCAGGCTTCGCCTGCAATGCCACTGCGAATGCGAATGGCACCACTATCACGCTACCTGCTGCGTATGTGCAAGATGCCAAACGTTATCTGCCGGAACAACTCGCCAAGGCCGGCGTACGCATCGCCGCCGTATTAAACGCTACCCTCAAGTGATGGATACGCCGCATTTACGCCAACTGCTGCCGCCGCGCTTTCCTTGGCGTGACGGCAACCAGTTCGAGTTACTGGTGGATGGCCCACACTATTTCCCCAGCATGTTGGCTGCAATTTCCGAGGCGCAACAAACGATTGATTTGGAAATGTATTTGGTGAGCAGCGGTAAGCTATTCACGCAATTCAAGCAAGCACTGCTGGCTGCGGCGCAACGCGGTATCCGCATACGCATCCTGCTGGACCACTATGGCGCGCAACAATTAAATGCACATGACCGACAAGCACTACAGGCACCGGGCATCGACGTGACTTGGTTCAATCGCTTGCGTTGGCGCAAAGGCGTCGGCAATTTGTTGCGCAATCATCGCAAGCTGCTGTTGATTGATCGACAACTGGCCTACGTGGGCGGCGCCGGCCTGACCGATGAATTCAGCGGCGACCATGGCTCACAACAACCCTGGCACGAATTCATGCTCGCCATTCGCGGCCCAGTAGCTAGCGACTGGCATGCGCTGTTCGAGCGGACCTGGATTGGCGTGGGCGCCAGTTTGTTTAAGCAATGGCGCGGCAGTCACAGCGCACCGGCTTGCGGCACGCAGCGTGGTCGTGTCTGCGCCAGCAACGGGCCGCATTCGCATCACGTCGTGCAATCGTTGTATCGACAACTTGGGCAGAGCCAACGCTGCTTCTGGCTGGTGACGCCGTATTTCTTACCGTCATTAAAGCTGCGCCGCTTACTTATTCAAGCAGCCAAACGTGGCTTGGATGTGCGCGTACTGGTGCCGGGCCATTTGACGGACCACCCCGCCATTCGTCATGCATCGCGGCGGCACTACGCCCGATTGCTGCGTAATGGCGTGCGTATTTTCGAATATCAGCCCTGCTTTATTCACGCCAAAGTCGCGCTGTGCGACGACTGGGTCAGCATTGGCTCGACCAACTTCGACCGCTGGAATTTACATTGGAATCTCGATGCCAATCAGGAAATTGCCGACACCGCGTTTGTCGTCCTGGTACGCGAACAACTGCAACAGGATTTTGCCAGCAGCGAAGAATTGCACTACGACACTTGGTTGCAGCGACCCTTGTACCTGCGCTGTTTGGAATGGCTGAACGGAGGACTGGATAAGCTGCTGGCAAAACTTGGCTGAATCACAGTCAACCAAACAAACCGCCATGTAGGAGCGGGCCGTGCCCGCGAATCACTTTCGCGGGCATGGCCCGCTCCTACTTTGTAAATGCTGCTGCGACTGGTATCAAATCAGGCGGTTTGACGCCGGCACGCCGCTTCGCAATGCCTCGACGCCATCCAACAACACACAGGCCATGGCCTCGCGCGCTTCCAGTGTTGAACTACCGATATGCGGCAAGATGAAGGCATTCGGTAGAGCGTAATAACGCGGATCTATATTTGGCTCGTTGCTAAACACATCCAAACCGGCAGCAGCGATACGGCCCGACTGCAACGCAGGAATCAAGGCATCGTCATCGATCACCACGCCGCGCGCGATATTCACCACTACGGCTGCTTGCGGCAGTTGTGCAATACGCGCGGCATTCAGAAAGTACTGCGTTTGTGCATTGAGCGGACACGCCAGCAGCAACACCTGGGAGTGTGATAAAAAATTTTCCACCGTGGCGTGGAATTGCGCGCCCAGTTCCAGTTCCGGCGGCAGACGTCGCGTGTTGTGATAATGAATCTCCATGCCGAATGCGCGGGCGCGCGTCGCTATGGCGCGGCCGATGCGGCCCATGCCGAAAACACCTAAGCGCTTGCGTGTCAACTGCTTGCCCGGTAATTGCACCGGCGTCCAGCCCTGCCAGCGGCGGCTGCGCAACAGATCGATGCTCTCGGTGGCGCGTCGCATAGCGCCCAGCATGAGTAGCATCGCTGTCTCTGCCACCGCGTCGGTCAACACATCGGGCGTATACAGCACAGCAATGCCGCGCTGCTGTGTCGCTGCCAAATCGATGTGATCGAACCCCACCGAATACGTACCCAGGAAACGCACGCTGGCCGGCAGCGCGGCGATCACCGCAGCATCAATACGATCCGTCGCGGTGACAAACACCGCATCGCAGTCGGCTACAGCGGCCAGCAGTTCACTGGAGGTCAGTACCCGCTGGGTTTCATTGAAGCGCGCCTGGGCACGCGCCTCGAACAAGGCGCGTACCGATGGTAATACTGGAAAGCTAACGAAGACTTTGGGTGTAGACATCGCAATCACTAGCCACCAAGAGGAAGCGATCATTCTACAGTCGATACCGACTATCTATGCCAGCCCTATGCTCCGTCATCCATAGATAACAGAGACGTATTACCGCCGGTGGCCACGGTAT
>JANMSB010000369.1:0-6070 GCA_031388915.1 Pseudomonadota bacterium
TGATTCTCGTTAGAAAAATTAACTGGCTTCGATCTGAATGCTGGGCATGGGCTTGGCCACCTGCGCCGCATGCCGCGCCAACCGCGCCGAGGTGCGCCTTGCCATCGACAAATACGCGGCTGCCAGCGCCCCATTCGGTTCGGCCACCACGGTGGGTTTGCCGTCGTCAGCTTGTTCGCGAATACGAATATCCAGCGGCAACTCCGCCAGCAGGTCCACATTGTATTGAGTGGCCATACGCGCGCCGCCACCGGCGCCGAATACATGTTCTTCGTGACCGCACTTGGAGCAAATATGGGTACTCATGTTTTCCACGATGCCCAGCACTGGCACGCCAACCTTCTCGAACATCTTCAGGCCCTTGCGCGCATCCAACAAGGCAATGTCCTGTGGCGTGGTAACGATCACGGCGCCACTCACCGGCACCCGTTGCGCCAATGTCAGTTGGATATCGCCCGTGCCCGGCGGCATGTCTACCACCAAGTAGTCCAGCTCGCCCCAGCGACAATCGTTCAATAACTGTGTCAGTGCCTGGGTGACCATCGGGCCGCGCCAGACCATGGGTTGTTCGTCGTCAACCAACAGGCCGATGGACATGACCTTCACGCCATAGGCATCCAGCGGCTGAAAGGTCTTGCCATCGGCGCTGGTGGGGCGCTGACCTGCCAAACCCATCATGCGCGCCTGGCTGGGACCGTAAATGTCGGCATCCAACAAGCCCACCTGTGCGCCATCGTGCGCCAACGCCAGCGCCAGATTGGCTGCCGTGGTCGACTTGCCTACGCCGCCCTTGCCGGAGGCCACCACCAAGATGTTCTTGATGCCCTGAATGGGTTTGACGTTCTGCTGCACGGCGGCCGAACCAATCACGCTGCGCACCCGCACCTGTGCCACGCCGAACTGCGCTAGCGTTGCGGCCAAAGCCGCTTGCCATTCGGACGTCGGTCCCACGGGGTAGGCCAATTGCACCTCAAGCTCGGCCGTCGCCACCGACAATTGCAACTGCGCGCCGGTGCTACGCAGGCTGAGTCCCGCAGCGGGTTCGACAAACTCGACCGCCGCCGTGAGCGCCGCTTCTTGTTGGACAACATTCATTAACGGTCGAGCCCGTGACGAAAGGGGCGCAATTGTAGCGGATCGGCATGGCATAATCCCCGCGCCGCATAGGGGACTACGCTAATGAATCTCACCGACGGTGTCGCAACAGCGGCGCCAGTGCGCCTGAACAATCGCAGTCATCCCGGCACGCCTGAAGTAACTAAACCGATCAACGCTGAGTAATGGATATTGAGACGGGTCGATGAAGTTTTTTGACGATTTAAAAGCCGATCGTCTGATCGAGGAGATACGCAGTAAAGGCGATGTACAACATCCCGAAGTGCAGAAGTCGCTCGGCAAATTAGCGCGCCTGGGGGCGGGCGCTATTCCCAAAATACTCGACGCACTACCCGCCGCCAGCAAGCAGGAAACCTTGGCTTACGTGGAAATTCTGACCCAAGTGCTGGATCAGAAAACCTTCCCGATCCTGGTGGATGCCTTGATCAACGGCGACGCTCGCACCAACGCCGCGATTTCCTGGGCACTGTCGAGCAGCCGCAACTTTCCGCCCAATTTGCTCCTGGATCAATTAACCCGGCCGGGCATGCCACGCCCGGTCATCCTGGAAGTCATCAGCGCCCACAAAACCCGGCTGGGCATACGCGACCTACTGGCGCAGGCCTACGCCCAAGAATCCACCGAAAAAGCTGCGCTATTCAGAATCATCGGCGAAGTCGCCGACGAACACGCCGTCCCCGAGTTACTGAGCCGCATTGACGGCAAGGACACGGTGGCACGCGCCCATATTGTCAACATCGTGTCGCGCTTCGATCTGCCGGAAGTGGCGCGCGCCCTGCAGCGCCTACTCAAGGACCCCAACAAACTGATCCGTCAAGCAGCGCTGAACGGCTTGGTGCGTATGAAGGCCACGGTGGAAATTGAAGCGGTGTGCCAACTACTCAGTGACCCTGAGATTGAAGTACAGAACAAGGCCGTAGAACTCATCATCCGGGCGCGCGATCCGAACACCATGCGGTTTCTGGTGCCGGTGCTCAAGGACGAAAACGAATATGCGCGCCGGGCCGCCGTGGAAGTGCTGAACGCCCTGGGTACCACCAAGGATATCAAGCAGTTATTGCAAGTAATTAAGGACGACGACTGGTGGGTGCGTAGCCGCGCCGCCGACGCGCTGGGCAAGATCGGCGGACCACGTGTGGTCGACGCGGTGTTGGAACTCGTGAAGGACGAAGACGAGGAAGTCCGTCGCGCCGCCATTGAGATTCTCAACCAGACCAAGGACGAACGCGCCATCAACTTCCTGATCGACGCCACCAAGGACAAAGACTGGTGGGTGGCTGAGCGCGCGGTCGATGCCCTGGCCGAGATCGGCAGCAAGAAGGCCGTGCCCGCGTTGATTGAAATGGCCAATGGCAGCAATGTGCGTGCCTTTCCGACCGTGGCGCGGGCGTTGGGCAAGATCGGCGATCCGCGTGGCTTGGATGCCCTAACCCGGCTGGCCAGCCTGGGTGAACGCGAAGTCAAAATCGAAGCCGTCACCGCCATGGCGCGGCTGGCCGACGAGCGCCGTGCCGACAGCATTCGTGGTTACATACAGGCCGCGATGCAGGGCTCGACCGACCAAACCCTGATACATGCCGCCGAACACGCATTGGAAGATCTGGAAGGCCGTTTCTCTACGGCTGCGGTGGAGGCTCAACAAAAGGCCGCCAGGATGGCCGAACCCTCCAAGACGTTGCTCATCGAAAAGGCCGATATCAGCAATATCGTCAAGACCGCCGAGGAAACCGCGCAAGCCGCCAAGCTCGATATCAACACCCTTAAGCCGGGCGACATCATCGAAGGCCGCTACAAGTTCATCGAAAAAATCGGCAAAGGCGCGTTCGGCACCGTGCTGCTGGTGGAAGACTCGGTGGTGGAAGAGCGCTTGATCCTGAAGTTCTTGAACTCCAATGTGGCTCAAGACGAAGAGATGATGAAGCGCTTCGTGCACGAGCTGCGTTATTCACGAAAAATCACCCATAAGAACGTCATCCGCATCTATGACTTTGTCTATATGCGTGGCCTGTATGCGATCTCGATGGAGTACTTCCCGTCGCATCCGCTGAATGGCGAAATCATCAATGAGAAACCCGTGGCCCTGAAACAAGCCGTGCGTTACGGCTGCGACATTGCCACCGGCATGGCGGTGGCGCATCTGGCCGGCATCGTGCATCGCGACCTCAAGCCAGCCAATATTTTGGTCAACAACGAAAAGTTCCTGAAGATCGTGGACTTCGGCGTGGCCGCCGCCCACAAGGAAGGCGACACGCAACTCACCAAGACCGGCTATGTCATTGGCAGCCCCAAGTACATGGCGCCGGAACAAATCCTGGGCAAGAAAGTCGACGAGCGCGCTGACGTGTACAGCTTGGGCGTGATCCTGTACGAAATGCTCACCGGCATTCCACCCTACTCGCGCGGCGACCATATGTCGGTGATGTACCAGCACGTGCAAGGCAAGGCCAAGACCGCCATCGACGTCAACCCGCAATTGCCCAAGGAACTATCCGACTTGGTCAGCAAGGCCATGTCGGTGGACAAGACGAAGCGGCATCAGTCCATGGATGAGATACGCCTGGCGTTGGAGGGGTTTTTGTAAGGGCGGTTGCCGTAGGGGTCGCTCGCGAGCGATCCCTACGTAAACGCTGTCCACCTGTGAGCGACATCACAGGCAGAACAAGCTTTTTGCCAAAACCGCCCCACTCGACGCCCGCAAACGAACATAATCTGTGCCCATATGGCACGCATCGACGCATTCTTAAAATTAGGCACCGATCAGGGCTGTTCCGATATTCACTTCGCCGTGGGCATCCCGCCCATGTTGCGCATGTACGGCGACTTGATGCCGGTGAAATTCCGCGACCTGTCCCAAGCCGAATTGGACGGCTACATTGCCGAGATCACTACGCGCCCGCAGCAAGAGCATCTGCGCAAAGGCCACGACCTGGATTTCTCCTATGTGGCCGGTAATGGCACTCGATTCCGCGCCAACGTATTCCGCAAGGACACCGGCGTCGGCGCCACGTTTCGCGCCATTCCCACCGAAGTACCGACGCTCGACTCCCTGAATCTGCCGCCGATTATCCAAGAGCTCTGCGATAACCATCAGGGCATGATTTTGGTGACCGGCTCGACCGGTACCGGCAAGTCCACCACTCTGGCGGCAATGATCGACTACCTCAACCGCACCCGTAAGCTCAATATCATCAGCCTGGAAGACCCGATCGAATTCGTTCATCGCAGCAAGCAAAGCCAGGTAATCCAACGCGAATTACACACACACTTGCCCAGCTTTTCCGAAGGTGTACGCGCCGCGCTGCGCGAAGATCCGGATGTGATTCTGGTCGGCGAATTGCGCGACGCCGAAACCATTCGCTGGGCCATGACCGCCGCCGAAACCGGGCACTTGGTGCTCGGCACTCTGCACACCACCGGCGCGGTGAAAACCATTGATCGCGTGGTGGATGCGCTGCCGGCCGACGAACGCGAACAAACCAAGACCTTCCTGGCGCAAAGCTTGCTGGCTGTCATCACGCAGGTGCTGATCAAGAAAGCTGACCTGCGCGGACGCAAGGCCATGTGCGAAATCATGTTGATTACCAAGGCCATCGGCAAATTGATCATGACCGATCAAACGCACCAGATTCCCTCGCAGTTGCAAACCGGCAAGGAGTTAGGGATGCAAAGCTTGGATCAAGCCCTGCTGACGGCCATCCAAAACAAAGAAATCGATGCCGACGATGCCTATGTCTACGCCAACGACAAGCGCGCTTTTTCCCGCTATGTCACCGACACCAGCATTCTGCCCAAATTAGATCTGGCCCCAGGCTAAGCAGCACCGCGCCCCATGAGCACCGACAGCACTCCCATCACTAACACCGGCACGCATGCTGCCACCACGGCATCGACCAGCCTTCCCGTGGCGGGCCCGAAGCGTATCGATGAATACCTGAAAGAAGTTCTGACCAAGGGCGGTTCGGACTTGCACTTCATCGCCGGCGATCCGCCGCGCATTCGCTTGCATGGCGAGTTGCAGCCATTACGCAATGACGTCTTGGAACCACGCCTGGTCGAAGAAATTTTGCGTGAAATGATGCCGCGCCTCGCCGCCCTGCGACTGGAAGAAAAAAACGGCGCCGACTTCGCGCACATCATTCCCGGCATCTCGCGTTTTCGCGTCAACATCATGCGGCACTTGAACGGACTAGGCGCCGTATTCCGCGCCATTCCCTCCAAAGCCAAAACGCTTGATGAGCTAAAAATGCCGGATGCGGTACGCAATCTGTGCAAACTCAACTCCGGCTTGATTCTGGTCACCGGCAAGACCGGCTCCGGCAAATCCACCACGCTGGCGGCGATGATCGATGACATCAACCAGCGCATGAAGGGCCACATCATCACCATCGAAGACCCCATCGAATTCGTGCATACCCGCAAGAACTGCCTGATCAGTCAGCGCGAGCTTGGCCTGCATACGCCCTCGTTTACCGCCGCGCTGCACTCGGCGTTGCGCGAAGACCCGGACGTGGTGCTGGTCGGTGAAATGCGCGACTACGAAACCATCAGTATCGCGGTGACCGCGGCGGAAATGGGCATCCTGGTGATGGGCACCTTACATACCAACGGCGCTGCGCCCACCGTGGATCGCATCATCAACTCTTTCCCGGCCGACAAGCAGGCGCAGGTGCGCGCCATGCTGTCCACCTCGCTGCGTGGCGTGGTTTCGCAACAACTCATTCCCACCAAGGGCAAACCCGGGCGCGTCGCCGCCATGGAAATCATGGTCAACACCCCCGCCGTCGCCAACCTGATCCGCCAGGGCAAACTCGACCAACTGGAAAACACCATCCAGAGCGGCGCGTCGTTCGGCATGCGCACCATGGATAGCGCCATTCAAGAACTGCTGGACAAGGCGTTTATCAGCGGCCGCAATGCGTATTTGAAGGGAATCAATAAGAACAAGTTTGAGCCG
>JANMSB010000385.1:0-2909 GCA_031388915.1 Pseudomonadota bacterium
GGCAGTTGCCGGCAGATGAGGCGCTATGCAACTGGCTTCCGGCCGGGTACGGGAAATCGTAATTACATGGCGACCTTTGCGGGTTCTCCGCAGGAGCTCCGATGGGATGTAGTCCCGCCTGAAAACAGGCACCGAACGGAGCTGGATAGTTTCAATGTCGATTGTGTTTAGTCTCGAGCAAGACGAGTTCACGCTGGCTGACGGCTTGCCGCTGTTTTTCGGCGGCGTGTTACCCAATGTGCGGATCGCCTGGCGTTTGGAAGGCGCTGCGCATGCACCAGTAGTATTGGTGTTGGGCGGCATTTCCGCTGGGCGGCAGGTGGTGGCCAGCGAATCAAGCCCTGCTACGCAAGGCTGGTGGAAGGAGGTCATGGGGCCGGGTCGGGCGCTGGACACGCATCACTATCGCGTGCTGGGCATCGACTTTCTCGGCGGCAGTGGCCGCACTACCGGGCCCACTGCGGGTCAACGCGACTTTCCCAGCATCAGCGCTTTCGATCAGGTCGAAGTGATTCGTCACCTGCTGGCGCGTTTGCAAATCACCTCACTGCATGCCGTCATCGGCGCGTCGTATGGCGGCATGGTGGCACTGGCGCTGGGCGAGCGCGCGCCGCAATTGGCGCAACGTCTCATTGTGATCAGCGGCGCGCATCGCACCCATCCCATGGCCACCGCTTGGCGCAGTGTGCAGCGAAAGATCGTGCGCTTTGCTGCGGCACGTGGCGAGGGTGCCGAAGGTTTGCGCTTGGCGCGCGCACTGGCGATGGCGACGTATCGTTCGCCGGCAGAGTTTGTGCAGCGCTTTTCCGGTGAGCCGGAACGCACTGCCGATGGCTTTTGCTTCCCCGTGGAAAAGTATTTGTTCGCGCGCGGCGATGCCTATGCGGCCAGCTACGTGCCCGAGTCGTTCGTGTGTCTGTCCGAGTCCATCGATTTGCATCGGGTTAATCCGGCAGCGATTCGTGTGCCGACCACCTTGGTGGCCGTCGTTGAAGATCAACTTGTGCCAGTGAGTGACATGCAGGAGCTGCATACGCAATTGGCCGGTCCAAAAAACCTGGTGGAGCTGTCGTCGCTGTATGGACACGATGCCTTTTTGAAAGAGACCGAGGTGTTGCGCGTCATATTCGCCAAGGCATTGGCAGCGGACGGGAGATAGAGATGACACACAAATTACCGGGGGATGCCCAGCCCGCCACGTTGGCGGTGCGCGCTGCGTTGGATAGCGATACGCAACATGGCGCGGTGGTGCCGCCGATTCACTTAAGCTCCACGTACACGTTCGCGGCATTTGGTCAGCGGCGCGCTTATGACTATTCGCGTTCAGCCAACCCCACTCGCGATGCGCTGGCCGAGGCGTTGGCATCGTTGGAGCAGGGCTTTGGCGCGGTAGTCACGGCCTCGGGGATGGCGGCGGTGAATTTGGTGTGTCAGTTGCTCAAGCCCAATGATTTATTGGTCGCGCCGCACGATTGTTATGGCGGCACGTATCGCTTGTTCGATTCCCTGCATAAGCGTGGAGTGTTGCAAACGCTGTTTGTCGATTATCAAGATCAACAGGCAGTGGCCGCCGCCATGCAACGCAAACCCAAACTCGTGTGGGTGGAAACGCCCAGCAATCCCTTGCTGCGCATCACCGATATTCACCGTGTTGGCGAGCAGGCCCATGCAGCCGGTGCCTTATTCGCAGTAGATAATACCTTTATGTCGCCGGTGTGGCAGCAGCCCATCACGCTGGGCGCCGACCTGGTGGTGCACTCCACCACCAAGTATCTCAATGGTCATAGCGATGTGATCGGCGGGGCAGTGGTGGCCGCTACCAAGGAATTACAGGAGCAACTGGTGTGGTGGGCCAACTGCACCGGCGTGACCGGTGCGCCCTTCGATAGTTATTTGACACTGCGTGGCGTGCGTAGCTTGTATGCGCGCATGGCGGTGCATGGCGAGAATGCGTTGTTGATTGCCGAATTACTCGCGCGTCATCCAGCCGTGAAGACGGTGTACTACCCCGGGTTAAAAACGCATCCGCAGCATGAGCTGGCCAAGCAACAGCAATCTGCGTTCGGCGCCATGGTGAGTTTTGAACTCAAAGGCGGCGTGCCGCAGGTGCAAGCCTTTGTTGAAGGTTTGCAATTGTTCTCATTGGCTGAATCTTTAGGCGGCGTAGAAAGCTTGGTTGCGCATCCGGGCACGATGACCCATGCGGCTATGAGTCCGGAAGCACGCGCTGCGGCTGGCATTACCGACAGCCTATTGCGTTTGTCGGTGGGCATCGAAGCTGGGGATGACCTGGTGCGCGATTTGAATGCGGCGTTGCAGCGTGCGAATGATTGTTAGCGATGTCCGGCTAAGAGCGCTTCGACTCACTTCGACTCCGCTCAGTACAAGCCGCTCAGCGACCGGCATTTCGACTCCGCTCAATGACCGGGTTTTCCAATCCGGTCGCTGAGCGGCGTCGAAGCGTCTTGTTGCGAAAGCATTAATAACCACCGCCGCCACAAACAACAAAGCCCCGCAACGCGGGGCTTTGTTACATCAGCAACGGTCGTCGTTAAGCTCAGGTCTTCGAGGCCTGGTAAATGCCTTCAATCGTGGCATCCAGCGTGGCGTTGAATTCAGCATCGCTCTGCTGGAAGAACAAACCTTCGGCCAACGCGCGCGAGAAGCTCGCCACCATGCCGTTGTTGCGCGACAGCCGCGCATTGGATTCCTCCTGCGAGTAACCACCGGACAGCGCCACTACCTTGAGCACCTTGGGGTGCTTGATTAGGTCGCTGTAGAAGTTGTCTTGCTCGGGCAAGGTGAGCTTGAGCATCACCATCTGATCGGCACCCAACTTGTTCAGCTCATCCAGAATCGCGGCTTTAAGCAGCTTTTCGGCTTCGGCTTTTTGTGGGCATTTAATATCC
>JANMSB010000388.1:0-2895 GCA_031388915.1 Pseudomonadota bacterium
CGATTCTACGGCGGCGTCGATCTTCGTGCCAGAAGCATGTTCAGGCACGAAGCCGACCCGATCCCAGCGTGCCGGGACTGTTTGGTGCCGCTCGCACTGCATGGGCGCGACACCGTTGCATGAACTATCCCGGCGCTGCGTGATATTGATCGGCCGCTTGGAAGAGGTTGAATCAACACAGCGACATACGTTGTTAGATCAGACGTGCTCGCTTCCGCAACTATTGGTCGGGTGGTAAAAAAGATACGGCGGTTTGGCGGCTTCGTTTGGATCAACTTGCAGATTCGCCTTACAGTGGGTATGGGCGTTCCGTCATTAAGACGCAACGGAAGCAACACCTCGAAACGCCGCACCGTTTTGCTCATAGGTTGCCGGCCCTTCGACCGCGAAGGCGATCCCGCGGACCACAAGGAACGGAAGTGCGTCCTCGGGGACCAGCATCTCCCCGCTGGCCCAACTCTTGAACGCGAACCGGCCCGCGAGGCTGCTGAGTGCAGACCGCTTTGATTCGGCGTTCGGAAAACGTATGAGGATCATAATGTCATCGTAACTTCGTGGCGTGGCGCAGGCAAGACGCAATTGAGCAATGGCCAAGTACCTTGTCGTCATTGATACCCGCTCGAAGCGAGTCGGTGTTCGAAGCGCTCTGTCTAGTACTACAGCGCTACATCAGCTAGCCCCAGCTGACAGGGATTTTATATAACCTCTTTGACCACAAGGAGGTGCGGCATGACGCCTGATCAACTGTTGGTGCTGGGTACGGCCTTCACTGCCTACCTGCGATTGTTCGAGGGTTGCATTGCCTATCGCCCGACTGCCGAACACTTGCATTCGTACTGTCGCGGCTTGCTCTCGGACCTGCCACGCAAGAGCATTGAGCCGATGGCGTTGGCGTGTGGCACGGCGGTGCGAACGCTCCAGGAATTCTTGCGCGATCATGTGTGGGATCACTTCCGCATGCGCGATCTGTTGCAGCAACGCCTGGCTCGGCAACCGGCGCTGAACGCGGCCGATGATCTCGGCACCGTTGGCGTGATCGACGAAACGTCGGTTGCCAAGAAAGGGAAAAAAACGCCGGGCGTGCATCGGCAGTATTGCGGATCGCTCGGCAAGATCGAAAACTGCATCGTCACCGTTCACCTGGGGATCGTCCGCAGTCTGTTCCGAACCTTGATCGATGCTGCTTTGTTTTTGCCCCAAGCGTGGAGCGAGGACCGCGAGCGTTGTCGGGAAGCCAAGATTCCGGACGACGTGGTTTATCGGCCCAAGTGGCGCATCGCGCTTACGCAAGTGGCTTGCGCCATCGCCAACGGTCTGACGCTCAACTGGCTGACCTTCGACGAGTACTATGGCAGCAAACCGGCGTTCTTGGAGGAACTCGACGCGCAGCCGGGGATGTATTATGTTGGCGAAATTCCCTGTAATTTCCGTTGTTTGGCGACCCGGCCGCGTGGCAAAAAGCCCAAGAAAGGCTGGAAGGGAAAACGGGCCGACAACCTGGCACGCTTCAGTTCGGCATGGAATCGACGCGACTGGCAAGGCGTGTCGCTTTCGCGTTTGACGTTGGATAACCAAGAGTGGGAAGTGCGAGCCGGCCAAGTTTATTTGGCGCGGCGTGGCGAACTGTCGGAGCGTACGTATTGGTTGATCGTGGCGCGCAACGTGGCCACGGGTGAAGTGAAATACTTCATCTCGAACGCGCCCGCCGACACGCCGGTGGAGACGTTGCTGCGTGTGGCGTTCACGCGCTGGAACGTGGAACACACGTTTCGCGTGGTCAAGACGGAGATCGGCTTTGGCCACTTCGAGGGACGCAGTTATGTGGCGTTGATGAGGCACATGATCTTGTGTCTGATCGTGATGGGATTTGTCGCCGAACACACGGATCGGCTCCGGGGGGAAAAATCCGGAGATGACGATGGAGCAAGTGTGCCTAGCCCTGAACCAGCGCTGCCGGAGCTGGCAGAAGTATCGCCGCGAGACGACGGAGTTAGTGCACACGGCCGAGGTCATTGTTTATCATCAGCAGCGTAATCGTGCCGCCCGAATTTCACGCCAAATGCAGAGACCGCCGCTGCTGATGTAGCGCTGTAGTATTAGATGCCGGTATCGGAGCGGCCGGCCTGGCGGTTCTCGGCAGATTGTCCGAACGCAAGAGCCTGCAAGCCGGAATCACCGATGTTTTACACGAACTTGAGCGCAGATTTCGAGTAGAATTAACACCGAGCGAAGCAAACGAGTTGAAGTCGGCGGTTGGCGTGTTGCTGGGCCTCCGCGTTTCTCGTGAGATCGCAAAAGTCCTTCTCGAACGGGTGCTGCACATGGAAGAATCAACGACGTATCAGCTCATCATCGAAAGAGGAATTGAGAAAGGCATCGAACAAGGTGAATCCCTTGGCCGGCTCAAGGGTGCCCGGGATATGCTGCTTTCCCTCGGCCGCGAGCGATTGGGCGCACCTTCCAAGAAGGTGCAGCAAACACTCGCCAAAGTGAACGACTTGGAGCGACTCCAACGAATGATCGGCAAGCTGTTTGATGCGGAATCCTGGCAGGATGTGGTCGATACTCAGTGACCCCCGCTCCCTATCTTGTCTCGTGGAGGTCGGCAAAGTCATACTTGAACGGGTGCTGCACATGGAAGAATCAACGACCTATCAACTCATCATTGAGAAGGGTGAAGTCCTTGGCCGGCTCAAGGGAGCCAGGGACACGCTGCTTTCTCTGGGCAGCGATCGGTTGGGTGCACCTTCCAAGAAAGTGCAGCAAACGGTCGCCAAAGCGACCGATGTGGAGAGACTCCAACGAATGATCGGCCGGCTCTTTGATGCGGACTCCTGGCAGGATGTGGTCGATACTCAGTGACCCCCGCTTCCTATCTTGTCTCGTGAGATCGCC
>JANMSB010000148.1:0-6831 GCA_031388915.1 Pseudomonadota bacterium
GCGATAGCCTTCCAGCGGATAACGCGATAGCGATGCCCCAAGAAACACCAAGTCATCGAAACGCGGCAAGCGGCGCTTGGCACCCAGGCCGCGTATCTCATATAAGCCGGTAGCAGCGGCATGCTGGATGTAGTCGATGACATTGCGGTCGTAACCGCTGCTTTCTTCGATGTGCAAATGCTTGGGTGTGGATTCGGACATGGCGTTAATACTCTTGGTTGGCATCCGCATTCCAGTTGTACAGTTGCTTCGCCGAAGCAATGCGCTTGAACGACTTTGGATCATGATTAAAACCGGCACGCGCCAACAGTTCCGCAACAGCGTCGTAGTCACTGGATTGCATCGCTTCGAAACGCGCATCGGCGCCCAGCGACTTCACTTCACCGCGCACATAGATCACGGCTTCGTATAAAGAGTCGCCGAGCGCATCGCCGGCATCGCCGCAAATGACCATGCGGCCAGCCTGCGCCATGAACGCAGCAAAGCTACCCACTGAACCGCCGACGACAATGTCCGCGCCTTTCAGTGAAATGCCGCAACGTAATGAAGTATCGCCATCGACAATCAACGTGCCACCGTGCGCGGTGGCGCCCGCTGATACGGAGGCAAAACCGGTGACTCGCACCGTGCCTGACATCATGTTCTCCGCAACGCCAGGACCGGCATTGCCGTGAATGGTGATGGTAGCTTGTTCGTTCATACCTGCGGCGTAGTAACCGGCGTGGCCTTGAATATCAACCCGCACCGGCGCATTGATGCCTACCGCAAGGTTGTGCGCGCCTTCCGGGTTATCAACACGCACGGACTGCACACTGGACAGTTCACCATGCAGGAACTGATTAAGTTCTCGCACGGGTTGCTTCGTCAGATCAAAAGCAATGGACCGCATACTTCAACCTACCGTGCCGGTACGCCAGACATAGATATGTTCCGGCTTGGGTTCGAACACATTGGCATTCGCCACGCCAGGTAACTTGGCCAGCGAACGATATTCGGAAGAAATGGCCACATAGTCATCGGTTTCGGCCACTACCGCCGGTTTACACGCAAATGGATCGCGCACTAGCGCCAAGCTATCCGCGGTGCCCATTAGGAACGTGTAAAAACCATCGAACTCTTCAAAGCCGGCATGCAAAGCCTTTTCCAAATTGTCGCCTTCACGCATGCGATATTCGAGAAAACGGCATGCAGCTTCGGTATCGCAATCGCCATCGAACTCGATACCCAGCTTTTCCAGCTTGCGCCGCACGCCATAGGGATTTGAGAGCGAACCGTTGTGCACTAGGCAGAAGTCCTCACCTGCCGTGTAGGGATGGGCATTCTCAGGCGTCACCGCTGATTCGGTGGCCATTCGTGTGTGCCCAACCACGTGCGTACCCTGTAACCGTTCAAAACCATACTGCTTGGCAATCTTGGCAGGCAGTCCAATCTCTTTATAAAGGTCAATCACCTGTCCCATACACAGCACATGAATCTGTGGCCAATGCTCCTTCAGCCACGCCTTCAAGGCCAACGGGCTCGAGGTGGTGGTCAGCACTGCATGGTTACTAATGATTTCAAAGTTGTGCTCACCAGGAAATACATCCAGCAACACCTTCTTGAGTTTTTTCCAATCGCACGCGGACTTGCCTACGTACAAATTGAGTTTTTGCCAGTTCTTCTTCACTGGATCAGTAAACACCGCGAGGCCCGCTGAATCCGGACCGCGCTCGGTCATGCCGATCAACATCGGCAACATCAAGCTGCCGAGTTGCGGTTTCAGCTTGGGGTTCTTCAGGAGCAAACCAACAATGCCGCACATTAGAAAAACTCCACGTAGCGCTCGCGTTCCCAATCGGAAACGTGGCGACAGTATTCAATCCACTCCATGCGCTTCAAGCGCAGGAACTCATTCGCCAGATCATGGCCCAGTGCCGACTTGATCACGTCGTCTCGTTCTAATGCATCCAGCGCCTGCGCCAGAGTTTGCGGCAACAAACCAATCTTCTTGCTGCGAATCTGCTTCTCGCTCCATTCATATAAGTTCTCGTTGATGGGCTCACCGGGAGTCAGACCACGCGCAACGCCATCCATGCCAGCCGCCAATATCGCCGCCGAAGCAAGATACGGGTTGCACGAACCATCGGGCAGACGCAGTTCGATGCGGCCATAGGGAATACGCACACAGGCAGTGCGATTGTTGTTGCCATAGGCAATGTAAGCTGGCGCCCAGGTGGCGCCCGACAAGGCACGCCCCACTACCAGACGCTTGTACGAATTTACCGTCGGCGCGCAGATCGCCGCCAATGCTGGTGCGTGCGCCAGCAAGCCAGCCAGGAATTGATAACCCATTTGCGACAGCCCCAAGCCCCGCTTGTCGGACTGGTCGTAGAATAGATTCTTCACTTCGGCATTACCCATCGACAAATGAAAGTGCGCGCCGGTGCCGGTGAGATGCGAAAACGGCTTGGGCATGAAGCTGCAAATGATTCCCATGCGTCGGGCGATTTCGGCCGCCGCCATTTTGATGAGCACGAAGTTGTCGGCGCTTTTCAGCGCATCGGCATATTCAAAGTTCACTTCGAATTGGCCATTGGCGTCTTCATGATCGATTTGATACACGTTCAAGCCAGAGGCTTTCACGCCCTCGGCCAGTTGTTCCATGAATGCGGCGGAACCGGATAACCCCTTGAAGTCGTAACAAGGCTTTTCCAAGCGATCATTGTCGTCAGCGGGCTTGATGCCCTGCGGTGTGCGCTTCAGCAGCATGAACTCCGGCTCGATGCCGGTATATAAAGTCAGCCCTTGTTTGGCGAGGGCATCCAACTGTCGCTTCAGCATCACGCGCGAGCACAGTGCGTAGGGCGCGCCATGCACATAGCCATCGCAGGCCACCCGCGCATAACCCGGCATCCATGGCAGGGCGCTTAAGGTGCTGAGATCCGCGCGCGCCATGTAATCTGGGCCGTGCGGCCCCATGCCCAAACCCCATACTGCAAAGCCGGCGAAGCCCGCACCCTCATTGACAATCATGTCCAGATGTTCGGCCGGCACCGACTTGGCTTTGGCTACACCGTGAATGTCCACGAACTGCGCCAGCACATACTTAACGGCATGTTCTTGAATGAATTGTTTTGCAGTCGACAGGTTCATGGGTTCACTCCGTCATTTGAGAAGCATAGGCCGAACTCGCGTAACTGTCGCCAGCCCACCGGACCGCCACCCAACTCAGCAGCGATCTCACTCAGGTGATGCCATAGGTAAGTGGCGAAACTGGGATCGCACCACAGTCGGTAGCGTGGATAAGGTTCATGTGCAACAGCAATCATCAATACCGAGACACCGATCATTTGCGTCATCACGGCTTCATGATCATCCGGATTCAGTGCAGCGCAGTCGTAACTACATACTTGCAGCAACAACTCATGCACACGCTCGCCGCACAGCAGCAACGAAGCATCCTGACGCAACACCGGCGCGACCTGTGGGTGCTGCGGCTGGGGGAATTGTTCTGTCCAAGTATCCACCGCACTGCTTTCCAGGAAGTATTCGGTCATGCCGAGACGTGCAATCACACCACCGCGATGTGCCAGCCAACGATTGTGTTTACCAGGCAGCCGTAGCTGCTGCGTGGCCAGCCATTCGGCAGCACCCGGACCTTTGCAGCCAATGCGCGGTAGGAAAGACATATCCGCCAGCATCACGGGCATTTCATACGCAGCCGCGAAAGTCTCGGGCACAGACATTCCAGCTAGCGTGGTGCATTGCGGCTGTACTGTTGCCCAGGCATCGGCGAAGGGCGAGCGGCGCGTTGCTTGTGTGCCGTGGTGACTGCCCGTATGTGCACTCATAACTGCCCGCACCCTACGCGACTCAGATGCCCCCACCCTGCCCTCCCCCGCAAGCGAGGGAGGGTATTCCTGTGTTCCACTTCGTGCTTGCGAGGCAGCGAAAGCTCCTGCTGCTTACCATGCTTGCGAAGGAGATAACTCTCTTGTTCCCTCCCCTGCTTGCGGGGGTGGTTTAGGGTGGGGGCACTTCTTTGTGCAGCAAAACATGTACGCATAAACACACTCATGCCGCCACCTCACGTTGGCGTGCATTACCCGGATCGTAGAACGGCAACGCTGTAACAACGGCTGCAATCATCTGACCATCGCTCAACCGAATAGCAAATTCCGCGTGCTCGGGTAAGTCCGGCGGCAACAGGGCGAGGCCAATCACTTGTTGCAAGGTTGGCGACCATGCCACGCTGGTGACTCGCCCAACGATGTCGCCCTGTGCGATTACCAAGTGGGACTCCAAGGGTCGCGGGCCGCTGGAATCTTTCAATCGAAACCCGCGCAGACGCTGCTGCGAGGGTCGTGCAGTGACAATGCGCAAACTACGTTGCCCGACAAAAAATGGTTTATCCATGGCCATCGCCCAGGCTGCGTCGGCCTCCATGGGATTGGTGAGGCCATCGGTGTCCTGCCCCACGATCAGATGACCTTTCTCCAAGCGCAACACACGTTGTGCTTCGACACCAAAGGCACGCAGGCCCATGCTGCTGCCCGCTTGATACAGCGCATCCCAGACATGCGCTAAACCATCGGTAGGCACATGGATTTCGTAACCCAGCTCGCCGACAAAGCCCCCCCGTAGCAACTTCGCCGGCACTCCAGCAACCAACGCAGTGCGGACTGCCAAATAGGGAAACTCGGATTCGTCTAGCGACGCATCGCATAACGGCGCCAACACTTTCCTTGATAAGGGTCCGGCCAAATTGATGGCGCCACACATGCCGGTAAGATTCACTAGCATGACCTGCGACTGCCACAGTGCCGCCAAACGTTGCAGTTCGCGATACACCATGGCCGCGCCGCTGGTGGTCGTCGTAAAGTAATAGTGTTGTTCACCCAAGCGAGCAATCACACCATCGTCGATGATCACGCCGGATTCATCGATCATTAAACCATAACGAATGCTACCGATTTTCATGGCGGCGTACCGGCCGCCATAAACACGTTCGAGAAACGCGCCGGCATCGGCACCACGTAATTCAATCTTGCCCAAGGTGCTGACATCGATCAGCCCCACGGCGTTACGCACTGTCTGCACTTCTTCGCAGATGGCTTGTTCGCGCGTAGTGCCGACGCACGCATAGTACTCGGGACGTTGCCACTGACCGGCCAGCATAAACTTCGCACCCAACGCTATGTGTTGTGCATGCAGCGGCGTACTGCGTTCGGGGGTGAAGGCACGCCCCGCCAAATGCGCCATCGGCACCGGATGAAACATGGGCCGAGCCGTGGTACTGCCTATTTCTCCCACATGCACGCCGCGAAGTCTCGCCAGGATGCGCATAGCATTCATGTTGGAATGCTTGCCCTGACTCGGCCCCATACCGACGGTGGTGAAGCGCTTCATCAATTCAATGTTGTCGAAACCTTCTTGCGCCGCATCCTCAAAATCCTTGAGCTGCAAATCCTCGTCGAAGTCGACAAAATTCTTACCGCGAGGGTGTTTGAACACCGGATAGGGATGCGATTGCCGCGCACTATCGCGTGGCACAGACGGAACATCGGTAACGTGTATCCCCAAATATTCCGCCGCTTGCAAACCAGCGCGTTGGCCGTCGAGGTATCGGCTGTTGAATCCATAGATGCCATTGCTGCGCCCACAGGCAAAGATTCCTTCCGGCAGTTGCATCGGCACAAACTGCGATAGATGTGCGTCGAACTGCATGCGTGCGCCGGCTTGATATAGGAGATGCAGCGTCGGCGCCCACCCCGTAGCCATCAACAACAGATCGCAAGGTAACGTATTGCCTTTGCTGCCCAACTCAGCATCTTTTTGCAGCGCGCCTATACGCACCGCCGACAATTCACCCCGAGTTGCCAGTGCCTCATACACCGCACTATCCGCGTAGACGTTAATGCCCTGGTTTTGCACCAACGCGGCATCGCCGATACATTCTTGCTTGCTGCGCAGATCGACGATACCGACCACTTCGATATCATGCTTACGTAAATCCAGCGCTGCCTGATAGGCGTCGCGATTGGCTGCCAAAATCACCGCGCGTTTGCCCGGCGCGATGGCATAGCGATAAATCAACCGCTGCGCAGCCGAGGCCAGCATGACTCCCGGCAGATCGTTGTTGCGAAACACCGTCGGTTGTTCGATAGCGCCGCAGGCGAAAATCACCGCGCGGGCGCGCATCTTGGTAATACGCCCGGCCTCCACCAACGGCACCCAGTGATCGGCGTAGTAACCGGCGGCGTAAGTGTTGGCGTACACCTTGATATTGGCCTGTTCGGCAACGCGCTCCACCAGCTCCATCGCGGCTAAGCGATTGGCTTCATTGCCACCCAAGTTAAATAAACCACTGCCGCCTAGTCGCGGGCCGTCATCCACCAAGGCTACTTTGCAGCCGGCTTGAGCAGCGGCCAGGGCAGCGCTTAAGCCCGATGGCCCGCCACCAATCACTAACACATCGCAAAAATCGTAACGCTTGGCTGTGGTGATGCGCGGCGTGTCTGCCATCACTTCGCCCAAACCGGTAAAGCGCCGGAACATGCGTTCCCACGTGCGGAACCAACGCTTGGAATGAAATGCCTTGTAATAGAAACCCACTGGCAACACTGGCGATAACAAATCGAGAAACCGACGACGATCACGAGTGACCCCGCCCACGGTATTCACTGCATGCAAGCGCATGCCCTCCTGCACAGCGGTGACATCGGCACGCAGATTGAGCAATGCACCCTGCTGCATCATGGCATTCACATCGGCATTCGCCAGCGACAACACACCGCGCGGGCGGTGATACTTAAAACTTCGGCCCAGCACCTTCACACCGCACGCCAGCAA
>JANMSB010000454.1:0-5963 GCA_031388915.1 Pseudomonadota bacterium
AACGCCGCCGCCGGCCCGGCGAAGTCATTGAGGGGTGCATCGTCAACCACCCAACTTCACCAACAACTTCCCATGTATTCCGCCAAAGCCACCATTGGACATGATCAGCACATGGTCGCCTGACTTTGCCTCAAGCGCCAAGTCATTCACCATCGTTTCAATGTTGGTATGCACGCGCGCATGGGGACCGATCTCTTTGGCCAACGACGCCACATCCCATTTCACATCCGGGCCTTGATACAGCCAGACTTGTTCGGCGCCGTATAGCGATTGTTTTAATGGCTCGCGGTGTGTGCCGAGATTCATGGTGTTGGAGCGCGGTTCCAGCACGGCGATGATGCGTGCCTTGCCGACTTTGCGGCGCAGACCTTCCATAGTGGTAGTGATGGCGGTGGGGTGATGCGCGAAGTCGTCGTATACGGTGATGCCGTTCACCACACCGCGCACTTCCATGCGGCGCTTCACGCCACCGAAAGCATTCAAGGCCGCAATCGATTCGGCGACGCTGATGCCCACATGTTCGGCGGCAATGATGGAGGCCAGTGCATTCTCGACATTGTGCTTGCCGAGCATGCTCCAATTCACTTCACCCCAGGCCTTGTCGCCTTGTTTCACCACAAACTGCGAGCCATCGCCTGCACCCAACAGATCGGCATACCACTCAGCATGTTGCGCATCGGCAGAAAACTTCACCACCGGCGTCCAGCAACCCATGTCGATCACTTCGCTTAGATTCTTCTCGGCGCCGTTGACCACCAGACGGCCCGCGTCGGGCACCATGCGCAGCAATAAATGAAACTGCTTTTGAATTGCGGCCACGTCCGGATAAATGTCCGCGTGATCGTGTTCGAGGTTGTTCAAGATTGCGGTGCGCGGCCGGTAGTGAACGAACTTGGCGCGTTTATCGAAGAATGCGGTGTCGTATTCATCGGCCTCTACGACAAAATGTTTGCCTTCGCCCAGGTGCGCGGTGACATTGAAATTCGCCGGTACGCCGCCCACCAAGAAGCCGGGCTTGCGGCCACTGTGTTCGAGAATCCAGGTGAGCATGCTGGTGGTGGTGGTCTTGCCATGCGTGCCGGCCACTGCCAGCACATGACGACCGGCAAGTACGTGGCGTGACAACCACTCTGGACCGGAGGTGTAAGGAATGTCGCTGTTGAGCAGCGCTTCCACCAACGGATTGCCGCGACTCATCACATTGCCGACCACCACCACATCGGGATTGAGCTTGAGTTGCTCCGGGTCATAGCCTTGAATCAGCTCGATACCCAAGGCCTGCAATTGATCGCTCATCGGCGGATAAACGTTTTGATCCGAGCCGGTAACGCGGTGGCCCGCGGCCCGCGCCAATGCGGCAATGCCGCCCATGAACGTGCCGCAGATACCCAGGATGTGGATGTGCATTAAAACCTCAGAATTCAACAGCGCGCTGGCAGTGACTTACGCGGCCGGTATCAAGCCCTTGGCGAGCACCGAGATGGTCAACACGATGACCAAGGTCAGGGACATGCCAAAAAACAAGCTGCGCTCCAGCGCCTGTTGCAACACGCGACCCAACAGCAGCAACAGCAAGCCCAGATGCAGGAACGGCCAGGGATTGGCGGAGCTGGAATCACTCACACCCAGCGAATTCATCATGGCGCTGATCACAATGTCCACCACCGTAATCAGGGCCCCAACGCCCAGAAAGGCGGTAATGCTCTGTAGGAAACGCGGCCGCTTGGCGAAAAACGCCAACAAGCCCCACAGCCAGGCCGCTTGCAGTCCCAGATCGATAAACACCAACAGCACGCCGGAGCGGATGTCCCACCCCATCATGCCCACCTGCAACGCGCTGGCCAGGGCGTAGAACATCGCCACCAACCACGCCAGTGTGGCGGAGGCCGGCAAGTCCTGTGGCCCGCGCCGCCACATCGCGATATCGAAAAACATTCGGAACAACTGCAACAATCTGCCCGCCCATGAAAGTCGGATGCCAATCTGGATGTTTTGCTAAGCCGGGAGGCGGCACTCTCTATAATGACGCGATGAACACCAATACAGCGAACACCAATACCACTTCTGCCGTCCCGACTGCGACCGGCATTGTACACGTCACCAGCGACAGCCAATTAGCGCCGGCACTCGCTCTGTTGGCGCAGGGTCAGTATCTGGCGATCGATACCGAGTTCCTGCGCGAGAGCACTTACTACGCCAAGCTCTGCTTGGTGCAGTTGGGTAATGAACATGCCTGTGTGGTGGTGGACGTGCTGGCCTTGAGCACGCTCAAACCGTTGCTGCAATTCATCCTGGACCGTAGCCGCATCAAGGTGCTGCATGCCGCGCGCCAGGATCTGGAAGTGCTGATTCAAGCCCAAACGCCTGACTTAGGACTTGAGCCCAGCGTGCCCGGCCCGCTGTTCGACACGCAAATTGCCGCCGGCTTGCTCGGCCTGCCGGGACAAATCGGCTATGGCGATTTGTTGACGCGCCGCTTGAACGTCAATCTGCCCAAGGGATTGGCGCGTACCGACTGGTCACGCCGACCCTTATCGACCGAGCAACTGCATTACGCAGCGGACGATGTGCGCTACTTAGGCCCGCTGTTTCAGCAACTGCAAGCCGAATTGCAGACGCGCGGTCGGTATGGCTGGCTGGAAGAAGAAACCGAGGCGCTGGAAAACCCCACCTTGTATCGCACCCTGCCCGAGGACGCTTGGCAGCGTTTGAAAGGCACGGCGCAATTACACCCTAAGCAACGCGCGGTATTGAAACAACTGGCGACCTGGCGTGAACAACGCGCCATTCAAGCCGACAAGCCACGCGGCTGGATACTGAGCGACGAGGCGCTACGCAACATCAGTGAACGTCTGCCCAACTCAGTGGAAGCGCTGAGTCAGGCTCGCGATCTGCAACCGGCCGTGTTACGCAAGCAGGGTGAGGCGCTGCTTGAACTAGTGGCCGTCGGTCTACGCAACGCCGATGACGAACCACCGGCGCGCGACTTCCGCCCCACGCCGCAACAACAATCGCAAGTCACCAAGCTGATGCAGTTGGTGCGCAGCACCGCCGAACGTATTGAAGTCAGCCCGGAACTGTTGGCTACACGCCGCGACGCCGAACAACTGGTATTTTTCAACAAGCATGATGGCTTGTTGCAGGGGTGGCGCAAGCAGGTGATTGGCGAGGCATTGATTGCCGCGCATGAGCGGCAATCATGATCGCGATGTCGCGATCCCTTGATCCGACTACTTGCGACCAGCCACGGACAAGAGCCGTTTAGCGCTTTCACTGGCCGAACAATTCACCGCCGTCAACCAAGTTCGCGCTTGCACGCGAGTCGCGGCGGACCAACGCAGCCCATCGGCAAGCTGGGTTTGCGCGACATTCCATGCGCCCTGCAACGAATGCAGCGTCAAATACGTGGTATTGGAGGTATCGCTTAGCCTTTTCATCGCCGCTCCCGCCCTGTGCCAAGTTACATCAGCACTAAGTTGGAGGCAGCCTAAAAGCCGAGAGTTCCCAGCGATATTCGTCTGTCAAAAACGACAACACCGCGAACTACGCGGCGTTGGTTGCACAGCATTGCGGCTACCGAATTACTTCTTGCGCGCTGCCTTCTTACCAGCCTTTTTCTTAGCGGCCTTCTTGATCATTTTTTTCTTGGCGGCTTTACTGACTACTTTCTTGACGGGTTTCTTTGCTGCCTTCTTAGCCACCTTCTTCGCGACTTTCTTGCCTAGTTTTTGGGCGAGCTTCTTGGCCGCTTTCTTCACGACTTTCTTGGCTGCTTTCTTGGTGGTTTTTTGGGCTGCCTTTTTCTTAGCCGGCTTGCTGGCGGCTTTTTTCACCGGCTTTACAGCGGCAGGCTGTGCTACCGGCTCGGCTGCTACAACTTTCTTGACGACTTTCTTCTTGGCAGGTACAGGCTTGGCTTCGGACTTCGCCTCTGGCTTGGCCAGCGCCGCTTCCATGCGCGCGGTGATCTGGTCGAGCTCGCCTTCGCCCTTGATGATCTTTAACTGACCCAGCTTTTGGTAATGCTCGATCAGCGGCTTGGTTTGCGATTGATACACGTCCAGGCGCTTGGCGATCACTGCTTCCTTGTCGTCAGCGCGCTGATACAACTCGCCGCCGCACTTGGTGCAAGGCGCATCGGGCGCGGGCAACGCGGCAACACTGTGCACGGCACCGCAGCTACGGCACACACGTCGGCCGGCCAGACGCTCAATCAAACTCTTGATGCGCACCTCCATCAACAACACGGTTTCCAACGGCTGGCCGATGTCATTGAGCAACGCCGCCAGCGCAGTGGCTTGGTCGCTATTACGCGGGAAGCCATCGAGAATGAAACCGTTTTTCGCATCGGGTTGCGCCAGACGCTCGCGAATCAAGCCCAACACGATTTGATCCGACACCAACTGCCCGGCTTCCATCGCCGCCTTGGCCTTCATGCCCAGTTCGGTCTGACGGGCGACCGCATCGCGCAGCAAATCTCCCGAGGAAACCTGCGGCACGCCGTACTTGGCTTGCAGCCGCTGAGCCTGTGTGCCCTTACCAGAACCCGGCGCACCGAGCAGAACAATTCGCATAGGAACAAACCCCATTGAGAGTGAGTGGTTATTGGTCGCAACTTACCGCAACCGGTCGAGTAAAAGCTACTGCAATACGCCGGCCGCAAGGTTGCCGGTTCTGGCGCGCTGCGGCTCGGCTATGCTGCGTGCTTGAACTCAACGCTTATCGCTACCCATATCTCAGCAAAGAGGCCTTGCCATGCCCCCAAGCAAAACTAAATCGCGTTCTCGCAATGCCCCCCGTAACGCCATGTATGCCCAATCCGGCGGCGTCACTGCGGTGATCAATGCATCGGCTTGCGGAGTAATTGAAACCTGCCGCAAGCATAAGAACAAAATCGGCAAGGTGTATGCGGGCCGGCATGGCATTGTCGGTGCGCTCATGGAAGATCTGATTGACACCACCAAGGAGTCCGCAGCGGCAATCCGCGCCCTGCGCCATACACCCTCAGGCGCCTTCGGTTCGGCGCGCTACAAGTTGAAAAAATACGAGGACAATCCGGCGCAATACGCACGCCTGATTGAAGTATTCAAGGCGCATAACATCGGTTACTTCTTTTACAACGGTGGCGGCGACTCGGCCGATACCTGCTGGAAAGTCTCGCAACTGGCCGAAAAATTAGGCTATCCCATCCAGGCCATTCACGTCCCCAAAACCGTGGACAACGATCTACCCATCACCGACTGCTGTCCGGGGTTTGGCTCGGTGGCGAAGTATGTGGCCGTGTCGATTCGCGAAGCGGGTTTCGATGTCGCGTCGATGGCCAAGACCTCCACCAAGGTGTTCATCATGGAAGTGATGGGCCGCCATGCTGGCTGGATTGCCGCAGCCGGTGGTTTGGCGGCGGAAAAAACCGGCGAGGCGCCGCACATCATTCTGTTCCCCGAAATTGCGCTGGACGAAGCTAAGTTCCTGGCGCGCGTTAAAGCGTGCGTGGACCAGTACGGCTACTGCGCCATCGTCGTTTCGGAAGGCGTGAAGAATGCCGAAGGCAAGTTCCTGTCGGATGCCGGCCTGCGTGATGCCTTTGGCCACGCCCAGTTAGGCGGCGTCGGGCCGGTGATCGCGCAATTGGTCAAGGACAAGCTGGGCTACAAATATCACTGGGCGGTGGCTGATTATCTGCAACGCGCTGCACGCCATATCGCTTCCAAGGTGGATGTCGAGCAGGCGTACGCCGTGGGCAAGGCTGCGGTGGAGCTGGCGCTCAAAGGCCACAATTCGGTGATGCCCACCATCGTGCGTGTGTCGGACAAGCCCTATCGCTGGAAGATCGGCACCGCCGAACTGAGCAAGGTCGCCAACGTGGAAAAAATGCTGCCGCGCGACTACATCACCCCCGATGGCTTCCATATCACAGCCAAGGGCCGCCGCTACCTGGCGCCGCTGATCAAGGGTGAGGACTA
>JANMSB010000158.1:0-1851 GCA_031388915.1 Pseudomonadota bacterium
GCATCATCCGCAGCGTCACAGCGATTTATATGCCTACAACGCACTGGCTCATCGACATACGCCGGAAGTCACTGAACTCGCCTTGGCTGCTTCAGGCGTGCAGGCCGAATTCTGTTTCGTGCCGCACTCCGGCCCATTTGCACGCGGCATTCATGCCACGGTGCAAGCCACCAGCAGCAAGCCGATCACAACACCGGAACTCCTTGCCGCGTTGCAGGACTTCTACAAGCACTCGCCGTTTGTGCGGGTGATGAATGACATGCCGCGTATCAAGGACGTGGCCACCAGTAACTATGCGCACCTGAGCGCGGTGGCCAACGGCAACACGATTGCAGTGATGTGCGCGATTGATAACTTGACTAAGGGTGCGGCCGGCGGCGCAGTGCAATGGCTGAATCGCTTGTTGGGTTTTGAGGAATCGCTTGGGTTGATTACACCAGCGCCGGGCTGGACTTGAATTGAAAGTGAAGACGCTTCGAGGGCCGCTGGTCATCCCTGTGGGACTGGCTCAGCGACCGGAGTTGCGTATTCCGGTCGCTGAGCGGAGTCGAAGCGTCAGGCAAAAAGTTCAGCAGCGGCTGAACATAGAGGTTTGATGATGAACACACAGAACGTAGTGCCATTACGGCCCACCAAGGCAGATGAGTCCGATCATCTGGCGCATGTCTATGCCCAGTTTCCGCTGGACGTGATCGACGCCAAGGGCGTTTATCTGAACACCCGCGATGGCCGCAAAGTGTTGGATCTGTACGGTGGTCACGCGGTGGCTGCTGTGGGCTATGGCCATCCGCGCTGGGTGGAAGCCTTAACCAAGCAGGCGCAGTCATTAGCCTTCCAGACCAATGCAGTAGCACTAGATGTGCGCGCCCGCGCCGCCACCAAGTTGGCGAAGTTCTGCGGTCTCGGCCTGGATACGGTGTTCTTTGTGAACTCTGGCGCTGAAGCGAATGAGAATGCACTAAAGCTGGCGCTGAAAATCACCGGCGCCACCGAAGTGGTTGCAGTGGAAGGTAGCTTTCATGGCCGCACCGCTGCGGCGGGTGCCGTAACCTGGGGCGCAAAACTCAAGTGGTATGGCTTTCCACATACGCCGTTCGATGTGAAGTTCCTACCGCGCGGCAACATTCCCGCAGTCAATGAAGTCATCACCGATCAAACCGCCGCAGTCATCATCGAGCCCGTACAGGGCTATGCCGGTGCGTTCGACATGCCCAAGGAATTCCTCGAAGCCATCCGGCATCGTTGCTCGGAGAACGGCACCATCTTGATATTCGATGAGGTGCAATGTGGCCTTGGCCGCACGGGTTATCCCTTTGCCGCCAACATGTATGGCGTAACGCCGGACATCATCACTACCGCGAAGGCGCTGGGATCGGGATTCCCCGTGTCGGCGGTGTTGATGGCCGAGCACGTTGCCAGCAGTCTGAAGATGGACGATCTCGGCACCACCTTCGGCGGCGGCCCCATGGCCTGCGCCATGGTGGAAGCGGTGCTCGATATTATTGAAGACGAAGGCTTGCTCAAGAACGTGCGCGAGCGTTCCGCTGAAATTCGCCAGAAGTGCATCGTCGGCCCGGTGACGGCAATTCAAGGTGCGGGGTTCTTATTGGGCTTGCGTACAGCGCGTCCGGCGAAAGAGATTCAAGCCGAGCTGCTCAAGCGCGACATTCTCACCGGCACCAGCGGCGATCCGCATGTAGTGCGAATTCTCGCGCCGTATGTATTGGAGTCGCAGCATGTGGATGCGCTGCGCGCGGCGTTGGTGGATGTAGGAAAGTAATGTGTTGAACATCTTTTTGTAGGGGCGCACCCGTGTGTGCGCCCATCCGGACACGAGAGGGCCGACACACA
>JANMSB010000519.1:0-6362 GCA_031388915.1 Pseudomonadota bacterium
AACTTGCGATTGGTTTGGCCCGAGTGGTTAGGGCGGTTAGGGCTGGTTGAATTACTCATGTGCTCACGTATCAACAGGGCGCTTCAGATTCACCACAATAAAAATAATCATCACCGCAACCGCCATGCCGAACCACTGTACTGCGTAGCCGACATGCCGTTCGGGACGAAACCCTACATCGGCTTGCCAGATGCGCTCGAAGCCGTCTGCGGCTGCGGCGTCCAATAACACGATGCGCGTTTGCAATGCGGGGCCATAGAGCTGCCGCAGTTCCTGCGCCGTCGGATAATTGAGCAGTTGTGGCCACACGCCGGTGTGTATGCCGACATTACCGGCACGCACCCCTGGCCGAGGTAGTTCGTCAATCATACCGGTGAGTTGCCGGGTTGCGCTGCCTACGTCGAGGTTAGGACGTTGGCCACGATCAACACCCAACGGCAACCAGCCACGATCCACCAGCACGGAGGCGCCATCGTCCAACCGAAACGGTGTCAGTACTCGATAGCCAGGCTGGCCCTGAGCGGACGGCATATTGTCCAGCAACACTTGGTGAGCCGAGTCGTAGCGGCCTGCGAGGCTGACGCGTTGATAGCGAGGCAAACGGTGCGCATGCGTGGCGCTGAATAGCAGCGTTTGTTGCCGGCCTTGCGCTGCCTGCGTCATCAACTCGCGCTTTTCATCCGCACGACGCAGTTGCCACAGCCCAAGCCCGATCAAGCCGGGCAATACCGCTAGGGTCAGCAGGCCGCCAAACCAACTGGGTGCAAACCTGCGGCTGCCGAACTGGAGCTTCAAGATATACTGCCCGCCGTAATTTTGAAGCTACTGCTCGCAGCCGGAGCGACCATCATGATCAAGATACTCATCGTAGCCTGTCTACTAGCCATTATTGCCAGCCTCGGGGTCGGCATGTTTCATCTGGTCAAGGACAAGGGTAACTCCAAGCGCATGGCAAACGCCTTGACCATACGCATCGCGCTGTCCGTGGCGTTATTTGTTCTGCTGTTTATTGCCTGGCAGCAGGGGCTGATTCAGCCGCATGGCATCGCGAAGTAAGGTTGCGTGACAGGCTGTAATGAACACACAGCCTGTCGCATCTGTTGCTTACAACCAGTACACAAAGATAAACAACCCCAGCCACACCACGTCAACGAAGTGCCAGTACCAGGCCACGGCTTCGAAGGCAAAATGGTTTTCCGGTTGAAAGTGGCCTTTCAAAGTACGCAACCAGATCACGGTGAGCATGATGGCGCCCAGAGTTACATGCAGGCCGTGAAAACCGGTCAGCATGAAGAAGGTCGAACCATAGATACCGGTGCTGAGCTTGAGGTTGTGATGGTGATAGGCCTCGATGTATTCCATTCCCTGCAAATACACGAACACGAAGCCCAGCAGGAAAGTCAGCGCCAGAAATACCTTTAACACGCCGCGATTGCCTGCCTTCAACGCATGATGGGCAATGGTGATGGTCACGCCTGAAATCAGCAGCAACACGGTGTTGATGGCCGGCAGACCAAACGCCGGAATCACCTCGAACTCACCGCCCATTTTTGCCGGTCCGTTACCCGGCCAGCTACCCGAGAAATCCGGCCACAAGATGCTGTTCGAGAACTTCACGCCCTGGCCGCTCAACCACGGTTGCGCGATTTCGCGTGCGTAGTACAACGCGCCGAAGAACGCCGCAAAGAACATCACCTCGGAAAAGATGAACCACATCATGCCCATGCGGAACGAGCGGTCCACGGCTTCGTTGTACATGCCTGCGACACTCTCGTTAACCACATCGCGGAACCAGCCGAAGAACAACCCCAGTACGCAGGCGAAGCCCAACCAGAACATCCAGGATTGACCATGAGTCAACCACTGCGAAGCGCCGAACATGGTGATGAACAGCGAGACCGACCCAACGATGGGCCAGTGACTGGCTTGCGGTATGTAGTACTTGCCTGCCGGAGCGTGGTCGTGATGCGCGTGCGCCATAAATTTTCCTGCTAACTAATCTGCAAACTAATACTGAATCGATGAATCGTTACAAACTGATCTCGGAGTCTGTCAAAGCGCCGCCACTTTATTTTGCGGCATATCAAACATGGCGTAAGCCAGCGTAACGCGATCGATGTTGCGCGGCAGCGCCGGGTCAACAAAGAAACGCACGATCAATTCTCGTTCCTGATTGGCCGCGAAATGTTGCGGCATGAAACAAAAACAATCGGTCTTACGAAAATACTGTGTGGCTACATTGGGCGAGATACTCGGCACTGCTTGCGCGGTGACCGCCTGCGCTACCAGATTCCTGGCCCGAAACGTTGCTTCGTAAAGTTGGCCGGGGTGGACTTGGATTTCACCTTGTTCAGGGCCGAAGTCCCAACTACCCACCGTCGGCATAGACGAGATGAACTCCACGGTAACCAGTCGACTCAGGTCAACCTTGCTGGAGGCGGGCGCCGCAGTGAGTAACTGCTTGGTGCTGCCGAACCCGGTCACCGCACACAACACGTCGTACAAAGGCACCAACGCCCAGCCGAAGGCGAATGCACCCAATACAAACCACCACAGGTTACGCGTCAGACGACGGTTCTGTTGCTGTTGTGTGCCGGCGTCGGTCGGTTCAGCCACGCGCGCCGCTCACACTCATCACAATGAAGCCGAGGTAAAAAGTCACAGCCAGCGCCGCCAACCACCACACATTGCGGCGGATGCGGCGTTGACGGTCGAGCACGTGTTGGCTGCTCAGGCTTTCGCTGGTTGCTGACATGCTTACGTCACTCTTATTTCACTTCGGGCGGCACATCAAAGGAGTGATACGGCGCTGGCGAAGCTACGGTCCATTCCAAACCATGCGGGCTGGCGGTATCCCACACCTTGGCCGACGCTTTCACGCCGCCGCGTGCGCAGCTCCAGATGATGTACACGAACAGCAACTGCGACGCGCCGAAGCAGAAACCACCGATAGAAGATACAAAGTTCCAATCGGCAAACTGCGTGGAGTAGTCAGGGATACGGCGCGGCATGCCGGCCAAGCCTAAGAAGTGCTGCGGGAAGAACAACACGTTCACGAAAATGTTGGACAGCCAGAAGTGCCATTTGCCCAGTGTCTCGTTGTACATGTGGCCGGTCCACTTCGGCAACCAGTAGTACACCGCCGCCATGATGGAGAAAATCGCGCCCGGCACCAGCACGTAGTGGAAGTGCGCCACCACGAAGTAGGTGTCGTGATACTGGAAGTCAGCCGGGGCAATCGCCAGCATCAGGCCGGAGAACCCACCAATGGTGAACAGAAACAGGAACGACAACGCGAACAGCATCGGCGTTTCGAAGCTGAGCGAACCCTTCCACATGGTGGCGGTCCAGTTGAACACCTTCACGCCGGTGGGAATGGCGATCAGCATGGTGGACAACATAAAGAACATTTCGCCCACCAGCGGCATGCCGGTGGTGAACATGTGGTGCGCCCAGACGATGAAGGACAGGAAGGCGATCGACGCTGTCGCGTACACCATCGCGTCGTAACCGAACAGCGGCTTGCGCGAGAAGGTGGGGATGATTTCCGACACCACGCCGAACGCGGGCAGAATCATGATGTACACCTCGGGGTGACCGAAGAACCAGAAGATGTGTTGGAACATCACTGGGTCGCCACCACCGGCCGCATTGAAGAAACTGGTGCCGAAGAAGTGATCGGTGAGCAGCATGGTCACGGCGCCGGCCAGCACCGGCATCACGGCGATCAACAAGTAAGCCGTGATCAACCAGGTCCAAACGAACAGCGGCATTTTCAGCAGCGTCATGCCGGGCGCGCGCATGTTCATGATGGTCACGATCACGTTGATCGCGCCCATGATCGACGAGGCACCCATCAAGTGCACTGCGAAGACCGCCATCGGGAAGGCATCACCGGTCTGCAGCACCAGCGGCGGATATAGCGTCCAACCACCGGCCGGCGCGCCGCCCGGCACCAGCAGTGTCAACAGCAGCAGGCCGAAGGCAAAGGGCAACAGCCAGAAGCTGAAGTTGTTCATGCGCGGCAGCGCCATGTCAGGCGCGCCCACCTGCAGCGGAATCATCCAGTTGGCCAGACCCGTAAAGGCCGGCATCACCGCGCCGAACACCATGATCAGCGCGTGCATGGTGGTCATCTGGTTGAACATGCCGGGATCCAGCACCTGCGTGCCGGGGTACAGCAGCTCGGCACGAATGAACATCGCCATCAAACCGCCGGTCAGGAACATGACCAGGCTGAAGATGAGATACATCGAACCGATGTCTTTGTGGTTGGTGGCGTACAGCCAGCGGCGAATGCCCTTCATCGGGCCGTGGTCGTCGTGCCCGTGTTCAGCGTGGGCGTGATGCGTATCGGTTGCGCTCATGGAATGGACTCTTTCAATTCAAACTGGGTGCGTTCGGTTCTAGGTGCGTACAGCTTGGATTCAAGCTGTCGCGGGCGCCGCTTCTGGAGCAGCAGGCGCAGCTTCTACCGGCGCTTCGGACGCAGGTTGCGCGCTCTTCAACCACGCCTCGTAGTCGGCCTGCGACTTCACTTCGACCACCACCGGCATGAAGCCGTGATCGCGGCCGCACAGTTCGGCGCACTGGCCGCGATAGGTGCCAATTTCATCGGCCCTGAACCAGATTTCATTGACGAAGCCGGGAATCGCATCTTTCTTCATGCCCAGCGCCGGCACCCACCACGCGTGAATCACATCGCCTGCGGTAAGCAGCAAACGTACTTTCTTACCCACCGGCACCACCAGCGGATTGTCGACGCTAAGTAAGTAGTCGGGCACTGCATACACGTCGATGCCCGAATCCAGTTGCCGTGCGGCATTGCTATCGCGCGACAGCGTCGAGAAAAAATTCACCTTCTCGTGCAAATACTCGTACTGCCACTTCCATTGAAACCCAGTGACTTTGATGGTGATATCGGAACCGCGCATGTCTTCAATCTTGATCAGCGCCTTGGCCGCAGGAATGGCCATGAACACCAGAATGATGATGGGTACGGAGGTCCAGACGATTTCCACCTTGGTGCTGTGCAGCAGGGTGGTATCGGGCACGGCGCCGGTGGAATGACGGAATTTAATGATCGAATAGATCATGGCGCCGAACACCACGACGGCAATCGCCACGCAGATCCACAAGATCATCATGTGCAGGGAATAGGCCTGCTTGCTGAGCTCGGTGATCCCTGGATCCATATTCAGTTGCCACGCCGCAAACGCGGGGCTGGACAGTAACAAGGCCAGTGTCGCGCCGGCCGCGCCCACCAGAGTTTTAAAGATCTTCGACATTTGCAGCAATGCTCCCGATATTGAATCCGCAGTGATGCGCACGCATCACCAGCCCACCCACAGCGAAGCCCAGGCTCTCGCTACAGTGCAGGCGAATCGTTCATGTTTCCAACCAGTGGTTGCCGGCGTGCCACCAGTGCGCGCCGTTCGTCATCCGTTAGAAAACCACCCACCTCGCAGGCACGCCATGGCGACTCCAAACTGAGTCGGCTGGGGTGCAGCGCCGATTGGGGGGCGCGTAGTTTAACCGTGGTGCCGTGCCGTGCAAACCTTGTATTTGCTTGCGTCATGCCAAGTTGCGAATTATTTGTCACGTAATCCGCAGTAATTGCGATTGATTTTCGCTGCACACCTCGGTGCATCGAGCAGCCCACGGCCAGTAGTAAGGAGAATTCAAGGCAGAATTGCACCCATATTTAGCCTTTGGCTTAACACCACTGCATCGAGTGACTCAACATTGGGCAACACCCCCAGACAGGGCGCGGGGAGCCTTTCAATTAGCGTCTGAAGATTTTCCTGCAACGGCGTGAAGCCGGGATCAATGAGATTCCCCACCCACCCCACCAATCTACAGGGACCGGAGCGAATGGCCTCGGCAGTGAGCACCGCATGATTGATGCACCCCAGACGCAGGCCCACCACCAGTATCACCGCCATGCCCACGGTTTCCGGGAAGTCACTTAAGTAGCCGCTGGGTTCCAGCGGCACGCGCCAACCGCCCGCACCCTCGACGACAACGATGTCAGTCTGCGCGGCGAGCTGTTGATACGCCTGCAGCAACACCGGCACTGCAATGGACACACCTGCTTGCCGTGCCGCCAGATGCGGGGCAATGGCCGGTTCGAAGCAGTAAGGATTGATGACGTTATAGTCGGCGACCACATTGGCAGCCTGCTGCAACGCCAGGGCATCGCTGTTGCGCAAGCCCTGTGCCGTGCGCTCGCTGCCGCTGGCTACCGGCTTCATACCCGCGACGGTGAGGCCGCGCGCCTTCAGCGCGTGCATGAACGCACACGACACCAGCGTTTTACCCACGCCCGTGTCGGTGCCGGTAATAAAGAATGTGCGCGACAT
>JANMSB010000053.1:0-3575 GCA_031388915.1 Pseudomonadota bacterium
CAGCTATGCGCAAAAGAATCCCAAGCAAGAATACAAGCGCGAAGCATTTGAACTGTTCAGTAGCATGTTGGATCGCATCAAGCACGACACGGTGTCCTTGTTGTGTCGATTGCATGTGCGCAGCGAGGCTGAAATTCAAGCGGAGACCGAAGAGCGGCAGCGTCGCTTGGAAGCTGCCATGCAAACGCAACATGCGACGCCGGAGTCTATCGTCGCGCCTGCTGCAGAGCTGGCGCCGGAAAATCGGCAAACGTTCGGTAGGGTGGTGCAAGAACAAGTGACGCGCGGCGGACCGAAGGTCGGCCGTAACGATCCGTGTCCCTGCGGTTCGGGCAAGAAGTACAAGCATTGTCACGGTGCGTTGGAAGCGTGACGCGACTTGGCTGTGGGTAAGCAATCAGAAATACAGACAGGCGTGGGCCACAGCCTTCCAGTCATTCATGTTGTCGCCGGGGCGTTACTCGATGGCGGCGGCCAGGTGTTGATTGCGCAACGACCTCTAGGCAAGCACATGGCCGGTGGCTGGGAGTTTCCTGGCGGCAAGCTTCACGCTGATGAGCCACCGCTTGATGGCCTGCGCCGCGAATTACAAGAAGAATTGGGCATTGAAGTGCAGTACGCCGAGTGGCTGGCGAGCTGCGAGCACGACTATGCTGATCGGCGCGTGCTGCTCGAGCTATGGACGGTACCGGCGTTTAGCGGCGAACCCAAGTCGCTCGATGGACAGGCGTTGCGTTGGGTGGCGCTAACCGAATTGGAGTCGGCGGGGTTGTTACCGGCCGATAAGCCGCTAGTCGCGGCGTTGCTCAACAAGTTGGCTTAGACTGAATGGCGTTTACTTAAGCCATCAATGTCAGGAAGCGTCCCTTCCCCCGTTCGACGGGGGCAGCTCCTGCGCATCCATGCGCCCGCTGCATTTGCATATCCTATGCGGCAGATGGACAGGATGGGGGCAAAGCTCAAATGCTGCGGGCTGTTGAGACGTCGGAGCGCCCCCAACCCCAACCCTCCCCCGCAAGCGGGGGAGGGAGCTTGTACGGCTTAAGTAAGTACCATTCGGCTTAGACTCAATAACGCCTCCTTTTTTGACAAAGGGACGGGCGCAATGAATTGCGCCCCCACACAAACCTTGGATTCCGGCGTAGGGGTGCGAATCATCGCGCCGGTCGGGAATAGCTTAAGGATGTGCCTGTGGATTTAGGGTTGGTTGTCGCTTTCTGCGCGGGCGAATTCCTGTCCTTCGTCATCGTTGTTTTCTGCCGGAATAGCGTGTTTCTCCGCAGCCCATTCGCCTAGATCAATCAATTTGCAGCGCTCGCTGCAAAACGGTCGCCATTTATTCTCTGGCGAGTATTCAGTGGATCGTTTGCAGGTGGGGCAGATTACGCGAGCCATCTAGCTACAGGTGGATAACAAGAACGGCACATCTTGTTCGGCTTGCACAGGTCGTGCACCGACGCCTTGCCATTTGAGAAAACGAATGCTGCAACGATAGTGGCTGCCGCTGATTTCCGGGAACAGCTCGGTACCGGTGGGTAGGGTGATGCGTATCAATTGGCAGTGCGCATCACGGTCCAGGTTGAGTTGAAAGTTGCCGCCCACGGCAAGCTCGCGGCGCTGACGAGCGTTCTGGCGTATGACCCACAACAAATAGATCACCGCTTCGCACAGAACGCGGATGTGACTCATCCAATCCTCGAAGGCCGACTGTCGCGCTGCCAATGGCTCATTCAGCCAGTGAAAGTAATCGCGTAGATCAAACTCACAGGTGCCACCTGGAATGGCGCTGCGGTGGCGAATGGCGCTTAGGAATTCCGAGTCGCGCAGGTTTTGCATGAATACGCCGCTGATGGAGTTCAACTCGCTGCGGTGATGCGCCAACTGGGTCATGATGTCATGCAGCCGATCGCCGTCCACGCCCTGCTTGGCGCGGAACTCGTTCAGTACCGCTAGTTGTCGCTCCAGCTCTTTTAAGGCGTCGGTGCGGCAATCGCCGCGCCCAGTAATCGCCAGAATTTCCAGGATGGACGACACGGCTGCCCGGGTGGCCCAACTGCCTGCATGCTGCTGGTGGTATTGGGTCTGTCGATAAAGGAACTCCAGCCGCAGGTACGTGCGCAGGCGCTCATTGAGCGGCTGCTCATATTCGATGGTGGCGGCTTGTTCGCTGCCGCTCTGCTGGTCGGGAGATGTCATCGTCGTATTGTGATGCACGTGGGCGGTGCAGGCCAAGAGTCAAGGCGGATTAAAAGGCGGATTAATCTTACCTACGACCGTCGCCTTATCGATCCTTATCGGCCACTATCGGCAAGAGGCCGCAAACTGTAGGTATTGCTGGTGCAAAGCCACCACTTTTTCCGGCAAATTTTCGATGCCGCCATCGTTGTCGAGTACATCGTCGGCCACCGCTAATCGCTGTTCGCGCGTAGCCTGCGCTGCCAATATGCTTTCGGCAAGTTGTGGGGTAATGCCATCACGCAGCAGCAACCGCGCCAACTGCGTTGTCCGTGCGCAGTCCACGACGAGAACGCGGTCATATAGCGTATGGGCGCGTGTTTCGACCAGCAGGGGTATGACGTGAATTTGGTAGGGCCCGTCAGCTGCGGCGGAGCGGGCTTGCTGGGCGGCGCGAATCGCCGGGTGCACGATGGCTTCCAAGGCTTGTTTTTCACCTGGATTTTGAAATATGCGCTCGCGCATGCGGCGTCGATCGAGACCGCCACTCTCATCCAATATCGAGTCGCCAAACCGAGTGACGATAGCTTGCAGAGCGGGCTGGCCGGGCTCTACGACCTCGCGTGCCAGTACATCGCTGTCGATGATGGGAACGCCTAGCTTGGCGAACTCCGCCGCAACCGCGCTTTTGCCGCTGGCGATGCCGCCGGTTAGGCCGATACGGGTGGAGCGGTTCATTTGGTTATATCCGCAATGAGTTCAAATACCATGCAACGATTTGCTCGCCCCGCAGCATGGCGATCCACCCGGCTGCTGCCAAGTAGGGGCCGAAGGGAATGGGGATGTTGCGATCCCGGCCGCGAATGACGATCAGAGCAATGCCGACCACGGCGCCCACGCACGCCGATAACAAAATGATCAGCGGCAGCATTTGCCAACCCAGCCAAGCACCCAGGGCAGCCAGTAATTTGAAGTCGCCATAGCCCATGCCCTCCTTGCCGGTAAGTGCTTTAAACGCATGGAACACCAGCCATAGACTGAGGTAGCCCGCCAATGCACCAATGATGGTATCCGTGGGTGTTACTGGCAGTACCTGTCCATTGAACAGGCTCAGAAATAGTCCCAACCACATCAGGGGTAGGGTCATGTCGTCGGGCAGCAGTTGGTGATCGAAGTCGATCAGGCACAGTGCTATCAGTGTCCAGGTAAGCAGCAGTCCCGCCGCCATGTGGGCTGTAAAACCAAATCGCCACGCTACTACCGCGGAACAGAGCGCGGTGGCCAACTCCACTACTGGATACCGAACCGAAATGGGCGCCGCGCAGTGCGCGCACTTGCCTTTGAGTAGCAGCCAGCTAATGACCGGAATGTTCTGCAGCGCAGTGATCTGCGTGCCGCAA
>JANMSB010000085.1:0-7217 GCA_031388915.1 Pseudomonadota bacterium
CCCGTCTCGCCGGCCACGACCTTTTGTTTGAAGTAGCCCAGCGACACATAGCCCCAGGCATCGCGGGCAAAGTCGATCAGCACCGTATTTACGCCAGCCAACGCGTCGAAGTATTCGGCCATCCAGTCGTGCGGTTCGATCTGGGTGGTGTAGGGATTGAAGGTCAGCCCTAACGATTCGACAAAGCGTTGGCCCAGCACCTGCCAATTCACATTCGGATAGGCGACCACATGGGCGTTGAAGTTGCCCACTGCACCGTTGATCTTGCCCAACACCTGTACGGCAGCTAGTTGGTCGTGCTTGCGCTGCAGGCGGTACGCCACATTGGCGATTTCCTTGCCCAAAGTAGTAGGTGTGGCGGGTTGACCATGGGTGCGCGACATCATCGGAACCGAAGCATTGGTATGAGCGAAGTCTTGTAAGCGTTTGATCAACTTAGCCAGTATGGGCAATAGAAGCTCGCGTGCTTCCTTAAGCATGAGTGCATAGCTGAGGTTGTTGATGTCTTCGGAAGTACAGGCGAAATGTACGAATTCCCGCTTGGCCTTGCCCTCGGCGAAGGCATCCAGACGCGACTTCACCAAGTATTCCACGGCCTTCACGTCGTGATTGGTGGTGCGTTCGTACTCTTTCACCTTGGCGGCATCTTCGAGGCTTAACCCGGCGGCCAATTCATCGAGCACCGCCATCACACTGGCCGGCATGCCAGCCAATTCCACCATGCCCGGCTCGGCGGCCAGCGCCTTGAACCATAGCGCCTCGACCCGCACGCGCTGCCGAATCAGCCCGTATTCGCTGAACACTGGCCGTAGCTCGCTGGCCTTATCGGCATAGCGGCCGTCGACGGGAGAAATGGCGGTAAGCGTGCTGAGATTCATGGGCGAAACCCGCGCGGGCAGTGAATTTGGGGGCGCGCATCATACCGTAGCTAGCAGGCTGCCGGATCTTGATCGGGTTGCTGCGGATCACCCGTTGTAACCACAAGCCACGTATAAACATGTTGACACATGCTATGCCCGCCTTATAGTCGAGCCGACATTCGAGGGTTGCGGCATGACATCACCGATCAAGGTTTCACAAACAGTGCAGGAATGGGGTAATGGGTTAGGCGTGCGGATTACCGCCCCGGTAGCCAAGGCCGCGCGTTTTGCACGCGGCTTACCGGTGACGGTTGAAGTAGTGGAAGGCGGAGTGTTAGTGCGCTCCGCGGGCACCCCCAAACTTAACTTGGCTCAAAAACTGAAAGCCTTCGACCCCGAAAAACACGGCGGTGAGGCGATGGCCGATGCCTGCGTAGGTGCAGAGAAATTCTGATGGCCACGCGCAGCAAAAGCCTCTGGGTGCCGGACCGGCGTGACATCATCTGGATCGACTTCAATTCCTTATCCGGCGGTCAGTCCGGCAGAGAGATGAAGGATCATCACCCCATGCTAGTTCTCTCACCGAAAGCTTTTAACGAACGTACTAGCTTGGTCATCGGCCTGCCCATGACCACTGCTGCGTACAACGAGACCAATCCCTTCGCGATCAAATTCACCGGCGCCAAAGGAGTGGTGAGTTACGTCCTGGGACACCAACCAAAATCATTCGACTGGCGCGTCAGACGCGCCAAACCGCATCCCTGGAAACATGTTCCGCATGATGTGTTAGCGGCCGCATGCGCGACGTTGAATGAGATTGTTGATCTGTAAAGGTCCAGCGGAAACAGCATGTCCAATCCCAAGACGCACATCACCACTCGCATAGAAAGAGACAGCATGGGCGAACTCGCCGTGCCGGGCGATGCGCTGTGGGGGGCGCAAACGCAGCGGGCGGTGCAAAACTTTCAGATTAGTGGGCTGCGCTTGCCGGCGACATTCATCCAGGCGCTGGCACTGATTAAATGGGCCGCGGCGCGGGCTAACATGGAGCTGAGCGGGCTGGATGCCACCATTGGCAACGCCATTGAGCAGGCTGTGTTGAGCATTGCCAACGGTGCGCATGCCGAACAATTTCCGTTGGATGTGTTTCAGACAGGCTCCGGCACCAGCACCAACATGAATGTGAACGAGGTCATTGCCCATCTAGCCAGCTCGCACCTGGCCAGCCAGCAGGCGGGTAAGGCAGTGCATGCCAACGATCACGTCAATCGCGGTCAAAGTTCCAACGATGTCATTCCCAGCGGCATTCATCTCAGCGCGGCGTTGCAACTGACGAGTCAGTTGTTGCCCGCCTTGCGGCATCTGTCGCAAACCATTGCCGAAAAGCGGCTTAAAGTGGGCGCGCAGGTAAAAACCGGGCGCACACACTTGATGGATGCTATGCCGGTGACCTTGGATCAGGAACTCAGTGGCTGGCAGATGCAAATCGAGCAAGCCAGCGAACGGTTACAAAGTTGTTTGCCGGGATTGCAGCAACTAGCCATTGGCGGTACGGCGGTGGGCACGGGTATTAATGCGCATCCGCAATTCGGCGCACGGGTGTGTGAATTGTTGTCGGAGCACACGCATCTCAACTTCAGCGTGCATCCCAATTTGTTTACCGCGCTGTCTTCGCAAGATACGGCCGTGGAACTCTCCGGCCAGTTGCGGGGGCTTGCCGTGAGCTTGATGAAAATTGCGAATGACCTGCGTTGGATGAATAGCGGGCCCTTGGCAGGCCTGGGTGAAATTGCTCTACCTGCGTTACAGCCTGGCAGCAGCATCATGCCCGGCAAAGTCAACCCGGTGATCCCGGAGGCGGTGGCCATGGTGGCCGCACAGGTGATGGGCAACGATGCGACGATTGCCATCGCCGGCCAGTCGGGTAATTTTCAGTTGAATGTCATGTTGCCGGTGATTGCCTTTAACTTGCTGCAAAGTATCGAGCTGTTGAGCAATGCCAGTCGTGCCTTGGCGGATCAGGCGATCAAAGGCTTTGTCGTGAACACGGAGCGTATGACGGCAGTGCTGGCGCGTAATCCTATGTTGATTACTGCATTGAATGAACTGATCGGCTATGAACAAGCTGCCGTCATTGCCAAGCAGGCGTATGCGGAACAGCGCCCGATCATCGACGTGGCGTTAGAACGCACTGGGCTCACTCGCGAACATTTGCAGCGCTTGTTGGATCCGCAACGCTTGACCGAAGGTGGCGGTGTAAGTGAGTAGTCGCGAGTTGCGCCTGGCCAGTGCCGACGAATTGCGCCGCTTGATTGAACGCAGTGTATTGACCACCTTGCCCGACCACACTACGCCGCTGCACGTCGCGGGTATGTCGCCTGATCAGTTTCACTTGGTTGAACATCTACTGCCGGAAGTACGCACGCTGGCCGCTGTATTGGTGCCTATCGTCGTGCATGCCGAAGGCTTGAGCTTGTTGTTCACGGAACGCGCCACACATCTGCGTAACCATCCCGGGCAGATCAGTTTCCCGGGTGGACGCATCGAATCCAGCGACGAGGGTCCAGTAGCGGCAGCGCTGCGCGAAACCGAGGAGGAGATCGGCCTGTCGCGCCGCCATGTACACACCATCGGTTATCTGCCGCGACACGTGGTATTTACCGGTTATTGCATCACACCGGTAGTGGCGTTTGTTCAACCTGGCTTCGAGCTGAATGTGGACACGGGCGAAGTAGCCGGAGTGTTCGAAGCGCCGTTGACGCATTTTTTTGATCCTGCTAATCATCTGGCGCGTGACCGGCAGGTGGGCGATCTCATCACCCAGGTTTATGATTTTCCCTTCGGCGAACGCCGCATCTGGGGCGCCACTGCCGGCATCATCATGACTTTGTATCGATCACTTCTGCAGCAGGTCTCGGCATGAATAACTCCATGGACCGGCACAACATCCAACGCTTGATCGAACTCATGGCCAGATTGCGTGATCCCGATAAGGGCTGTCCCTGGGATAAGCAACAGACCTTCGCCAGCATCGCGCCCTATACCCTGGAAGAAGCGTACGAAGTCGCCGATGCCATCGAGCGCGCCGATACACCAGCGTTGCAAGAAGAGTTGGGCGATTTGTTGTTTCAAGTGGTGTTTCACGCGCGCATAGCCGAAGAGCAGGGCAGTTTCGCCTTCGACGATGTGGTGCAAAGCATTTGCGACAAAATGGTCAGCCGGCATCCCCATGTGTTTGGCAGCGCGACTATCAGTGATGCCGAACAACAGACCCTTGCCTGGGAAGAACACAAGAAACGCGAACGCACGGCGAAACAAACCGGCGTCGGCAGTGTATTAGATAACGTTCCCACGTCGTTGCCGGCATTGACGCGCGCCGCCAAACTAGGCAAGCGCGCGGCAACGGTCGGCTTTGAATGGCCCGACGTGCAAGGCGCGTTGGACAAGGCCGAAGAAGAACTGCACGAGGTGCGCGCTGCTATTGCCGATGGCACCTCGCAAGCCGACATTGAGGATGAGCTCGGCGATCTGCTGTTCTGCGTGGTGAATATCTGCCGTCACCTCAAAGTCGATCCAGAAACTGCGCTGCGTAAAACCAATAGGAAGTTTGAGCGGCGTTTCAAACATGTAGAAACCCGTCTACACGAACAAGGACGTGAACCGACCCAAGCCACGCTGGCGGAAATGGATGGCTATTGGGATGAAGCCAAGCGCCTGGAACGTCGCTGAAGGATGTTGAACGAAGTGGCTGCGATTGGTTGGGTTCACTGCGGGAGTATGCGGTCTGCCCGCATCGAAAGCTCAGCATGGGGTAGTGCTAGATAGGCAGACACATCATTCCCTGCTCGTCTTGTTTGAAAACGCCCTCAATATCCATACTCCAACACCTCGATCTCCACCAGCACACCGTCTTCAAACCGCAGCTTGCGCATGAACTTTCTGGGGCCAAAGTTGTAGATCCAGGTTTCCACCGGCACCACCACTTCCTGGTTGGAGAGTTGGTATGGGCGGCCGTTATGCCACACGGTTGGAATCCTCAGGATGGTGCTGTGGCTGATGTGGGTGGGTTTGCCGCAGCGCTCTTCCACCAACGGGATGACGTCGCCTTCATAGACCAGCTTATTGCCGCAACGCAGGGTATCGGCGTGGGCTAGTCCAGTGGCAAACAGTAGCAATAACGTCAGGTGGTACCTCATGGCTGGCAACTTACTGCTTTTCGCCTAACCCCGGCAAACCCGGGTTTCTGTGCGACAACGCTCGGCAGTCTCGGGTTTCTTTGTTAGTCTTAATTCCCTGATTTTTATTAAGCCTTCGGTGCCGCCATGACCGCGCAAACCATTCGCCCTAGCTCCGGCCTTGCCAACGTGAAATACGAAATTCGCGGCAAGCTGAACCGGCGCGCCCAGGAAATGGAGCGCATGGGCTTCGATATCATCTCGCTGAACATCGGCAATCCCGGCGCCTTTGGCTTCCGCACCCCGGAAACCATGCGCCTGGCCATGATTGAAAACATGAAGGTGAGCGAGGGCTATTGCCATCAGAAAGGCATTTTCCCGGCGCGCGAAGCCGTGGTCATGTTGCAGCAAAGCCGGGGCGTGCGTGGCGTCAGTGTGGAAGAAGTGGTGATCGGCAACGGCGTCAGTGAACTGATCGACCTCTGCCTGCGCGGTTTGCTCAACACCGACGACGAAGTGCTGGTGCCCAGTCCCGACTATCCGTTGTGGACGGCGGCGGTGAATCTGAATCGCGGTCGGGCAGTGCACTACCCCTGTCGTCCCGAGAATGGCTTTGTGCCGGACCCGAAAGACATCGAAGCGCTGATCACCAGCCGTACCCGCGCCATTGTGGTGATCAATCCCAACAACCCCACCGGCGCTGTCTACCCGCGCAAGGTGTTGGAGGCGATTGCCAAATTGGCAGAGAAGCATCATCTAGTGGTGTTCTCCGATGAAATTTACGACCAGATTCTATATGACGATGCCGAGTTCACCTCGATGGCAACGCTGGTGCACAGCGCGCTGTGTGTATCCATGTCGGGGTTATCAAAGGTGTATCGCGCCTGTGGTTATCGCGTCGGTTGGGCGGTGTTCTCCGGCGATCTGGAACATGCGCGCGACTACTTGAGTGCGGTGGAGTTGTTGTCGTCGCTACGTCTGTGCGCCAACGTGCCGGGCCAGTGGGCAGTGCAAACCGCGCTGGGTGGTTATCAAAGCATCAAGGAATTGGTGCGCCCCGGCGGCCGCTTGTTTGAAACGCGGCAAGCTATTCTCCACAACGTGCGCAAGAGCAAGTACCTGGACGTCAAACTCTCCAATGGCGCGATCTACGACTTTATTCAAATCAAACCCGACGTATTGCCGGACATCAACGATCAACAATTCGCACTTGATTTGCTGGAACACAAACATGTGTTGATAGCGCCCGGCTCCAGCTTCAATGTGCCGTATAACAATCGCTTCCGAATCACGCACCTGCCGCGTGCCGAAGTCATCAACGATGTCTTCCACCGCATGGAGGAAGTGTTAGACAGCTACGCCAACGGCCGAGCGCCGGTGTCGCGGCCAGCGCCGTCTTTGAAGGCGGTTTGATGTCCCGTCCGACTTGTAGGGGCGGGCCATTTCAATTAACAAGAAACCCGCCTTTCATAACAAACCACTGGAGGGTGGGTTGCTTGTCCAATTGACATGGCCCACCCCTACGATTGGCTTGGACGCAACTCTCTACCAACTCCTGCAACAAGGCGCGACGCTGCTCACTGCCAGTCGTTACCTGAGCCATGTCTTGCATCTGGAATATGCGCAAGCGGCGCAGGGTCACGGGCTGACGGTATGGCCGACGCCGCGCATTCTGCCGTGGACCACTTACTTACGGACCGCTTGCCAGCAGCAGCGCAGCGAAGCCCAAAACCACGACAAGGACGCGCCACGCCTGCTGAACGAACAACAAGCACTGGCGCTGTGGGAACGTTTGGTGGCCGACAGCGATAGTGGCAAGGCGTTACTCAATCCAGCACAGGCGGCGCGCAATGCGCAGCGCAGTTGGCAGCGTCTGCATCAGTATCGAATGCCTTTGCGCAAAGTGGCGGCCTATCCCAGTGAAGAAGCGCAGGCGTTTGCCGGCTGGGCCGGGCAATTTATCGAAGCAACGCAAAGCAAGGGTTGGTTAGACAGTGCGCGCTTCACTACCTATCTGCATGAAAACGGCTTTACGCCCGACACCGATTTGATTGTGTATGGATTCGATCACATCACGCCGGAGATGCAGCAGTTGTTGCAGGCGTGGCGTGAGCGCGGTGTGAAGATGCATTCGTTCGAACCCGCGCAACGTCAAGCACAGGCGCAAGTGCTGGCGGCTAAG
>JANMSB010000132.1:0-10205 GCA_031388915.1 Pseudomonadota bacterium
TTAGCAATTCCCACGTCGGGCGCCACTGGCATGGATGCTGCATTTGTGACCTGCGTCAGCACGGCTGCGTTTTAACGACAGCAGCAGAGGTACTGCCATAAGAAATTATTTCGCGTCATAATGACGTCGTTTTTGCACCACAGTGAGGGTTGTTATGAAGTCAATAAAAGTTTTGTCGGCACTAAGTTTGCTGGCGATTGCAGGCGCCGCAAATGCGGAAGTCACTGGCTCGATGGGTATTGCCACTTCTTATCTATGGCGTGGTTATGACTTGGGTGAAACCAATGGCGTACCAGCCATTTCGGGCGACCTCAAGCTCAGCGCAAGCGGCTTCTATGGCGGCATCTGGGGTTCCTCCGGTGATCACCTGAACGGAACCGAGTATGACCTGTACGCTGGCTGGGGTGGCTCGGCTGGCCCCGTCAGTCTGGATGTCAGCTATTGGACGTATTCCTACCCTACCATCAAGCTGCGTCCGGGCAATCTGTCTGAATTGGTCATGTCGGTGGGTGTTGGCCCAGTCAGCGCATTCTTGCTTTACAACATCAATGCCCCTGGCCTCAATGCTGAAGGCGATGCAAAAAATGGTGACTATCAGTATTACGGCGTGAAAGGCAAATTTGGCGCATTCACCGCGCTGCTTGGTCATCACAACGATCAGGCATCTAAGTTGACGCACGCTGATCTCACCTACGCGTACAACGACAACTTGACCTTCACGGTCAGCGTGCCTGTTGACGTGGCGACCGGCTTTGAGAAGCCTGCTGATCCCACTTACGTGGCTGCCTACAGCGTACCTTTTGGCAAGTAATTGACCGGCCTGCATCGCTTGCGGATGCTCGGCTAAACGGCCCCGGATGTAACAATCCGGGGCCGTTTTTATTGTGCTCGCCAATGTTGATTGTGATTTGAGAGTGGCTCGGTATTGCTTTGAACGACTCGCCGTCGCCAATTTCAATCAGCCACTGTTCGTCAGCGAGTTGGTTACGTAAAGTCGCTGTTGCCGGCCACTTGTGTGGCTTTAATGCAACAGCGAGGTTCTATGCAACATGTAAAAGTTTGGTCTGCGCTTGGCTTGTTGGCCGTATCGGGTATCGCCAATGCGGGTATCTCCTCGACCATCACGCTGACCAACGATTACGATTTCCGTGGCGTATCTCAGTCGGCCGAAGATCCTGCACTACAAGCGAGCTTTGACTACGCCGATGAGAAATCCGGTTGGTACGCCGGGGCCTGGGCCAGCAATGTGGATTTTGGCGACAACACGGATTTCGAACTGGATCTCTACACCGGCTTTACCGGCAAGACCGATGCCGGGCTCGGTTGGGACGCCGGCTTCGTGTACTACACCTACGATGAAGACGACTACAACTTCCCCGAAGTGTTTGCCGGGCTGAGCTACAGCTACTTCAAAGGCAAGCTGAGCTACACCAATGACTACGGCGGCGACAGCACGCCTGGGCATATTAATGCGTTCAATCTGGCGTTGGATGCCAGCGTGCCGCTACCGGTGGAAAATCTGGCCGCCACAGCGCATATCGGTCGCAGCGAAGGCAATCATAGCTTTGCCGACTACACCGATTACTCGGTGGGCGTTACTTACGCGGTACAAAAGTTCAACTTGGGCCTGAAGTATGTGGATACCAATCTGCCGGATACCGGCTCGGATGTATTCAGTGGTGAAGGTCGCTTTATCTTCACCGTGGCCACTACCCTGCCTTGGTAGCTACGACATGGCGGGCGTGTTGGCACGCCCGTTCTCAATCCGACGTAGGGGCCGACCCGTGTGTCGGCCCTTCCGTAACGATGGGCACAAAGACGGGCGAACACGTGGGTTCGCCCCTACGCGAGAGCGCGAATCACCTCCGCAAATATCCCAAACATCTCATCAATCTGCGCCTTGCTGACGACTAACGGCGGCGATAGCGCGATGGTGTCGCCGGCGCCGCGCACCAACAGGCCGTTGGCGAAACACTGCGTGAACACCTCATAGCCGCGCGCGCCGACTTTGCCGGGAATGGCTTCGAATTCAACTCCCGCCACCAAGCCGAGATTGCGAATGTCCACCACATGCGGCAAGCCGCGTAACGCATGCGCCGCTTGTTCCCAGTAGGGTGCCAGCTCCGCAGCGCGCGTTAATAGACCCTCACGTTCGTAAATATCCAACGTGGCATGGGCGGCGGCACAGGCAACCGGATGTCCGGAATAGGTGTAGCCATGAAACAAATCGATGGCCGATTCCGGAGCGTGCATGAAAGCTTCGTAAATATGCTTACGCACAAACGTTGCGCCCATGGGAATGGCGCCATTGGTAAGGCCTTTGGCCGAGGTAATCATGTCCGGCAGTACATCGAAATACTGTGCGGCGAACGGCGTGCCTAAGCGGCCGAAGCCGGTGATCACTTCATCGAAGATCAACAAAATGCCGTACTGATCGCACAACTGACGCAGACGTTTTAGATACCCCTTGGGTGGTGGTAACACACCCACCGAGCCTGGCATGGGCTCAACGATTACCGCTGCAATGGTTGATGCGTCGTGCAGTTGCACGATGCGCTCCAGATCATCCGCCAAGTGCGCGCCCCACTCGGGTTCGCCGCGTGCAAAACGATTGTGCTGTTGATTCAGCGTGTGCGGTAGATGGTCCACACCAGGCAGCAGGCTACCGAACCATTTGCGGTTGTTAACCATGCCGCCTACCGAAATGCCGCCGAAGCCGACACCGTGATACGCCTTTTCGCGGCCAATCAATCGTGTTCGCGCCGCCTCGCCACGCACACGGTGATACGCCACCGCAATCTTCAGCGCGCTTTCCACCGATTCGGAACCGGAGTTGCTGAAGAACACACGGTCCAGATCGCCCGGCGTGAGTTTGACCAAGCGATTTGCCAGCGCAAAAGCCTGCGGGTGTCCCATCTGGAAGGTAGGCGCAAAGTCCAGCGTGGTGAGTTGGTGTGCCACCGCCTGTGCAATCTCCGGTCGCGCATGACCGGCATTGACACACCACAGGCCTGCCGTGCCGTCGAGAATTTGCCGGCCATCGTCGGTCCAGTAGTGCATGCCCTGCGCGCGCGCCAGCAACCGTGGCTTGTCCTTGAATTGCCGGTTGGCCGTAAATGGCATCCAGAAGGCTTCGAGTTCGGTGCGAGTAAGGCTCATGGCAATCTCTGCTTATTGAATTGACATGCTTTATCGCCGCAGCGCACATTGACGTCAAGCCGCTTCGACTCCGCTCAGCGATCGAAACAATTTTTCCGGTCGCTGAGCGGAGTCGAAGCGTCTTAAAATGCAATGCCGCACCAGCATCCAGTCGAGTCGCGTTGTGATGAGTAATAGTGAAGTTATCGACTGGCGCGCACGCGCCGCCGTCTTGCAATTCCACAATCAGGCCTACATCAACGGCCGCTACGTGGACGCGCTGGCGGGCGCCAGATTCGATTGCATCAGTCCCATCGACGGTCGGGTGCTGACGCAAGTTGCCGCTTGCGATGCGCCCGATGTGGATGCCGCCGTTAAAGCCGCGCGCACGGCGTTTGAGCTCGGCAGTTGGTCGCAAGCATCGCCAGCACAGCGTAAACAGGTGTTGTTTAAGTTTACTGAACTGATTGAAAAACATGCCGAGGAGCTGGCGCTGCTGGAAACCTTGGATATGGGCAAGCCGATTCGCTTTAGCCGAAGTGTTGATGTGCCGGCCACGGTGCGTTGTCTGCGGTGGTATGCCGAGGCCATCGACAAGCTGTACGACCAGATCGCGCCAACGGAACGTGCGGTGTTGGCTACTATCACGCGCGAGCCCGTCGGTGTGGTCGGCGCCATTGTGCCGTGGAATTTTCCCATGATCATGGCGGCATGGAAGTTCGCGCCAGCGCTGGCAGCCGGCAATTCCATTGTCATCAAGCCTTCGGAAAAATCGCCGCTAACAGCACTGCGCATTGCTGAGCTGGCGACACAGGCAGGATTGCCAGATGGGGTGTTCAATGTGGTGCCAGGTTATGGGCACACTGCTGGCAAAGCGCTGGCCTTGCACATGGATGTGGATTGCATTGTGTTCACCGGTTCCACCGCCACCGGCAAGTTGATGCTGCAATACGCCGGTCAGTCCAACTTAAAACGTGTCTGGCTGGAGTGTGGCGGCAAGTCACCTAATATCGTCATGGCTGATGCCGCTGATCTCGATCAAGCGGCCGAAGCGGCTGCAGCGGCGATTTGTTTCAACCAAGGTGAGATGTGTACGGCTGGTGCGCGCTTGTTAGTACAAGCATCGATTAAAGATGCCTTTATCGAACGGGTGGTTGCCCAGGTGCAGCGTTATCAACCTGCCGATCCGCTGTTGGAGAAGACTCGTCTGGGTAGCTTGGTCGATGCACCGCAGTTACAGCGCGTGTTGGAGTATGTGGCGGCGGGACACAGTGAGGGCGCACGTTTGCGAACCGGCGGCCAGCAAGTGCTACAAGACACCGGCGGTTACTACCTGACGCCCACTGTCTTCGATGCCGTGCAGCCGCAAATGAAAATTGCTCAGGAAGAAATCTTCGGTCCGGTGTTGTCGGTTATCAGTTTTCAAGATGAAGCCGAAGCGGTGCGCATTGCCAACGATGTCATGTATGGCCTCGCTGCAGCGGTATGGACGCGCGACTTGAATACTGCGCATCGCATGTCGCGCGCGTTGCGCGCCGGTATGGTGTACGTGAATTGCTACGACGATGACGACATCACTGTGCCATTCGGCGGTTACAAACAATCCGGCAACGGCCGCGATAAATCCCTGCACGCCTTCGACAAATACACCGAGACGAAGACGACGTGGATTAGGTTGGGGTGACGTGGTTGCCCCCACCCTAACCCTCGGATGCATAGGACATGCGAATGCAGCGGGTGCATGGATGCACAGGAGCTGCCCCCGCAAGCCCTCCCCACAAGTAGGGAGGGAATAAAGAATCAATACATGTGCAAGCCACCATTCATCGAAAAATCCGCGCCGGTGCTAAAGCCCGCGCCATCCGACGCCAGCCAATTGACCAACGACGCTATTTCAGCAGGCTCACCCAGGCGCTTCATGGGAATGGTGTCGATGATCTTGTCTAGTACATCCGGACGCATAGAACGCACCATCTGTGTACCAATGTAACCCGGCGACACGGTATTGACGGTTACGCCGAAGCTCGCCACTTCCAGCGCTAACGCCATGGTGAAACCATGTATGCCCGCCTTGGCGGTGGCGTAGTTGGTTTGCCCAAACTGGCCTTTCTGACCGTTCACCGACGAGATGTTGATGATGCGCCCCCAATGCTTCGCCACCATGTCTTCGACCACCTGCTGTGTGACGTTGTACATACTGTTGAGATTGGTGTTGATGACGTGATCCCACTGTTCGCGCGGCATTTTGCGGAACACGGCATCGCGAGTGATGCCAGCGTTGTTCACCAGAATATCAATCGAGCCGACTTCGGCTTTGACCTTATCGAAGGCTGTCTTGGTGGAGTCCCACTCGGCGACATTGCCTTCCGAGGCGATGACATTGAAGCCTTCTGCCTGCATATCGCGCAACCAACTGTCCTTGCGTGGTGAGTTGGGGCCGCAGCCGGCGATCACCGTGTAACCCTGCTGGAAAAATTGCTTGCAGATGGCGGTGCCGATGCCACCCATGCCGCCTGTCACGTAGGCCACTCTCTTGATACTCACTACTACCTAACCTTATTTGCTATATGCCGTATGACTTGAGTCTGCAAAATCGGTTCCATCATACCTTCGGCAGCGGCTAACGGCGGTTGTTTGCGCCAAGCAGCAATTCTTTACAGCATTTTAATGCTGGTCGTTCCTACGATGCGCCACCTTAGAACACGAGGTCTCGGTCATGGTCGTCATATTTTTGTTGCTAGTGCTGATCCTGTTCGCGGCCAGCTACGGCTTGCTGAACGGGTTGGCGCGTTTGGGCCATGGTCATAAAGGAGAAGGCCATAAAGGAGAGCGTCCATGAGTGGCATGTATTGGCTTAGCTCGCTGTTGGCGGTTGGGTTGTTGATTTACCTGGTGTACGCCCTGTTGAAAGCGGAGCGCTTCTAATGACGATGCCAACCCTGTTATTGATTGCGGTGTTTAGTGCGCTGCTATTGCTGAGCGTTAAGCCGCTGGGCAGTTACATTGCCGCCGTGATGTCCGGCGAGCGTAATCTTGCGGTGCGCCTCGGCAGTCATCTGGAATCGGCTATTTACCGGTTTGCCGGTATCGACGCACGTCGCGAAATGGCCTGGACGCAATACACCATCGCGGTGCTGGTGTTCAGTGCCTTGGGTGTATTGGTAGTGTTTGCGCTGCAACAAGTGCAGGCGTGGTTGCCGCTCAACCCTCAGGGGTTTGCCAATGTCAGCGCCGATTCGTCGTTCAACACCGCGGTGAGTTTCGTCACCAACACCAACTGGCAGGGTTACTCGGGTGAATCCACCATGAGTTATCTCACCCAGATGTCCGCACTGGCCGTGCAAAACTTCGTTTCCGCCGCCACCGGCATTGCTGTTGCCATTGCCTTGATTCGTGGCTTGGTGCGTCACAGCGCGCAGACCATCGGCAACTTTTGGGTCGATCTGGTGCGCTCCACGCTGTACGTGTTGCTGCCACTGTCATTAGTGTTGGCCATCGCGTTGGCTGCTTGCGGTGTGATTCAGAATTTCTCTGCCTATCAAGAGGTGACTACAGTCGATGCGGTGAGCTACCTACAACCCAAGCTTGATGCGAGCGGCGCGCCCGTCGTTGACGCGGCGGGAGAGCCTGTGCAAGAGACGGTCACCACCCGCACGCAAACACTGCCGATGGGGCCGATAGCTTCGCAAGAAGCCATCAAGGAGCTGGGCACCAACGGCGGCGGTTTCCTGAATGCCAATTCCGCGCATCCATTTGAGAACCCCACGCCGATCAGTAATTTTCTGGAGATGCTGGCGATTCTGTTGATTCCTTTTGCGCTGACCTACACCTTCGGCAAGATGGCCGGCGATACTCGTCAAGGTTGGACGGTGCTCACCGCCATGATCGTGTTGCTGGGCTCGATGGTGATGCTGGCCGAATTTAGTGAACAACGCGGCAATCCCTTGCTAACACAGGCGGGCGCCGATCAGTCGGTCACCGCCACCCCAAACGACAACATGAGCGGCGGCAACATGGAGGGCAAGGAAGTACGCTTTGGCATTGCTGCATCGGCCTTGTTCGTCACGATCACCACCGGCACTTCAACCGGTGCGGTCAACGCCATGCACGATTCCTTGACGCCGCTAGGCGGCTTGGTGCCGCTGGTCATGATGCAACTGGGAGAAGTGGCGCCGGGTGGTGTCGGCACCGGTCTGTACTCGATGTTGATCTTCGCCATTCTCGCGGTGTTCATCGCCGGCCTCATGATCGGCCGTACGCCTGAATACCTGGGCAAGAAGATCGAAGTCTTCGACATGAAGATGACCTCGCTTGTCATATTGGTGACACCGATTGTCGTATTGGTGGGCACAGCCGTTGCGGTGTTGACCGAAGCGGGTCGTGCCGGCGTGGCTAATCCGGGCGCGCATGGATTTTCGGAAATCCTCTACGCATTTACTTCGGCGGGCAACAACAACGGCAGCGCCTTCGCAGGCCTGTCGGCGAACACGCCTTTCTACAACACGGCGCTGGGCATCGCGATGTGGGTGGGCCGCTTCTGGGTCATCATCCCGGTGCTGGCTATCGCCGGTTCTCTGGCCGCCAAGAAGCGCGTACCGGTGACCGGCGGCACCATGCCCACGCACGGTCCGTTGTTCGTGGTGCTGCTGGTAGGCGCGGTGTTGCTAGTGGGGCTGCTCACCTACGTGCCCGCGCTAGCGCTGGGACCGATAGTCGAGCACTTAATGATCGGCGGTTGATGTTGATCTGAACGCGCCCCCACCCTCACCCTCACCCTCCCCCGCTGCGCAAGGGAGGGGACCAGATTGATTCCCTCCCTTGCGCAGCGGGGGAGTCATCTCTTCTTTCCCTCCCCCGTTCCACGGGGGAGGGTTAGGGTGGGGGCGCAACAACGTTTGATTCGTAGTGATGACCCTTCAAATGACCAAGAAACAACTTTCCATGTTTGATAAGTCGCTGGTGTTGCCGGCGATCCTTGATGCGTTGCGTAAGCTGGACCCGCGCGTGCAGTGGCGCAATCCGGTGATGTTCGTGGTGTACATCGGCAGCATGCTTACCACGCTGTTGTGGGTGCAGGCATTGCGAGGCCACGCTGGTGATGTAGCCAGTGAAGCTTCACCAGGTTTCGTGCTGGGCATTGCGCTGTGGCTGTGGTTCACCGTGTTGTTTGCCAACTTTGCCGAAGCCATGGCAGAAGGACGCAGCAAGGCACAGGCCTCTGCTTTGCGCGGCTTGCGGCAGACCGTGCAAGCCAAGTTTCTAATCAACCCTAAGAATCGCAGCCTGCCAGAGCGTATCCCCGCCACCGAACTGCGCCGTGACGACTGTGTGTTGGTGGAAGCGGGCGACATCATTCCGGCGGATGGTGTGGTAATCGAAGGCGCCGCATCGGTGGATGAAAGCGCCATTACCGGTGAGTCCGCGCCAGTGATTCGCGAATCCGGCGGCGATTTCTCTGCGGTGACCGGCGGCACGCGCGTGTTGTCCGATTGGATTGTGGTGAAGGTTAGCGTCAATCCCGGCGAGACCTTTATCGACCGCATGATCGCCATGGTGGAAAGCGCGAAACGTCAGAAAACACCCAATGAAATTGCGTTGACGATTTTGTTGGTGGCCTTAACGCTGGTGTTCCTGCTGGTCACCGCGACTTTGTTGCCGTTCTCGTTGTATAGCGTGTCAGTGTCGGGACTCGGTTCGCCGGTGACGATGACGGCATTGATTGCCTTGCTGGTGTGTTTGATCCCCACCACGATTGGCGGATTGCTATCCGCCATCGGTGTCGCCGGCATGAGCCGCATGATGCAGGCCAATGTCATTGCCACTTCTGGTCGCGCTGTAGAAGCCGCGGGCGATGTGGATGTATTGCTGCTCGATAAAACCGGCACCATCACCTTGGGTAATCGTCAGGCGGCGGCATTCATTGCCGCACCGGGTGTTACCGAGCAAGCGCTAGCTGAAGCTGCGCAGCTTGCCTCATTGGCCGATGAGACGCCGGAAGGCCGTAGCATCGTGGTGCTGGCCAAGCAGCGTTTTAACCTGCGTGAACACAGCACTGAAGGGCTCAATTTCATTGCGTTCTCGGCGCATACCCGCATGAGCGGCGTGGATATTCCTCAGGACGGAGCGATGCGTTCCATTCGTAAAGGCGCAGCCGATGCCATTGCTAAACATATGCAAACCATGGGGCATGAGTTTCCCAAGGAAACACAGGACAGCATTCAGCAGGTGGCGCGGCGTGGCAGTACACCGCTGGTGGTCAGCGATGGCGCCACAGTGCTGGGCGTGATTGAACTCAAGGACATCGTCAAAGGTGGCATCAAAGAGCGTTTTGCCGAACTGCGGCGCATGGGCATCAAGACCATCATGATTACTGGCGACAATCCGCTGACCGCTGCGGCGATTGCCGCCGAAGCCGGTGTGGACGATTTCATGGCGGAAGCCACTCCCGAAATGAAACTTAAACTGATTCGCGAACATCAGGCGCAGGGCCGCTTGGTCGCGATGACCGGCGATGGCACCAACGATGCGCCCGCGTTGGCGCAGGCCGATGTGGCTGTAGCCATGAATAGCGGTACGCAAGCCGCCAAGGAAGCCGGCAACATGGTGGATCTGGATTCCAACCCCACCAAACTGATTGAAGTGGTCGAGACCGGCAAACAGATGCTGATGACGCGCGGCTCATTGACCACCTTCAGCATTGCCAACGACATCGCCAAATACTTCGCCATCATTCCGGCGGCGTTCGCCACGACTTATCCGCAACTCAATACGCTGAATGTCATGGGACTAGCCAGTCCCAACTCCGCCATTTTGTCGGCGGTGATTTTCAATGCGCTGATCATCGTTGCGTTGATTCCGCTGGCGTTGAAAGGCGTGAAGTATCGGGCGCTGGGTGCGGAAGCTTTGTTACGCCGCAATCTCCTCGTCTATGGCTTGGGCGGCATTGTGGTGCCGTTCATTGGTATCAAGTTGATTGATGTGGTGCTCACGGTTGCGCACCTAGTGTAGGGGCGGACCTATGTGTCCGCCCGTGCTTAAACGTGGGCTAAGACGGGCGGACACATAGG
>JANMSB010000188.1:0-2007 GCA_031388915.1 Pseudomonadota bacterium
TGTGCAGGTCCCCTAATTGGTATAACGTGGGCGCTGGAAGACTGCCGACCGGCGTATATTGCGCCTGCCCCAGCCCCGTCACTTCGGCGTAACCCGGTGCGCATTTCTCGAAAGGTGGCGGATATGGGTAGAACAATCCAAACGACAATTGTATTATCCTAAAAAACGCAGTTGGCCTCCAAGGATCGCAGTAACCTTATGATACGCAAAGGGTAAACGAGCCGAAAGGGGAACACCCAATGGGTGAGGCAAAAAAACGCAGCATTGCCGCAGTGCAAGAAGCGCTGGTAGCCATGAACGTAGAGGCGATAGGCGCACGCGTGCAGGTGCGCTGGAATCAACACGAGGCGGCCACGCCGTTCGGGCAGATGGCCTACTTTGCGGAGTTTCTGAATCTCACGGGGCTTTACCGGCGCTGGATCGACAGTTGCCCATTGCATTATGCAAGCCCGAATGGCTCGAAGATATCGGACGTGCTGGGCACCCTGTTTCTGTCGGTGCTCTCGGGGCACTGGCGCTACGCCCACATCGCTGCGCTGCGCGCCGATGGGGTGAGCGCAGCGATGTTGGGAATGGACGCGGTGGTGTCCGAGGACACCGTACGCCGGGCGTTGCGCGCGATGGAGGAGGTTGCAGGGGTGAACTGGCTGCAAGATCACCTGGACGCGAGCGTGTTGCCGCTGCTCTCGGCGCCGTGGATACTGGACACCGACGTAACGGTCAAGCCGTTGTTTGGAAAGCAGGAAGGCGCAGTGGTGGGTTACAACCCGCACAAACCGGGGCGCCCTTCGCATGCCTACCACACCTACCAGATAGCGGGACTACGGCTGATGCTGGGTGTCACAGTAGCGCCGGGCAACAAGAGCCAGGCGAACACCACCCTGCCAGGGCTGATCGAACTGATCGAGGGGTTGCCCGTTGAGAAGCGACCGGCGCTGGTGCGCGGGGATTGTGGTCAGGGTGGTGAGCCAACCATGACGGCGCTCGAAGCGCGTGGCATACATTACCTGTTCAAGCTGCGGCTGACGAAAAACGTCAAGCGCTACATCGAGCGCATGTTCGCGACCCCCGAATGGAGTGATGCTGGGCAAGGTTGGCAAGGCCGGGAGGGAAACATCAAGCTCACTGGCTGGAGCCGCGCCCGGCGTATCGTCATCCTGCGCCGTGCGCTTCAGGGTGAAGTGCTGCTGACCGACGCACACCAACTGAACCTGGCCTTCGTCGAAAAAGACTTACCCGCCAAGGGCTACGAGTATGCCGTGCTGGTGACTGACCTGGATTACGACATTCGCGCCCTGGCGCAACTCTACCGCGACCGGGGAGACGCCGAGAACGCGTTCGACGAGTTGAAGAATCAGTGGGGCTGGGGTGGATACACCACGCACGACCTGAAGCGTTGCCAACTCACCGCGATGACGGTGGCGCTGGCCTACAACTGGTGGAGTTTATTCGTGCGGCTGGCGCACCCGAAGGCGCGGCTGGAGGCGATCACCAGCCGCCCGCTGCTGCTCTCGGGCATCGGGCGACTCACTTCGCATGCCGGACAGGCGCAACTGTCGATCACGCCGATGCATGCGCAAGCCCAGCACGCGCGCACGCTGCTCACCGCCGTCAGTGCGCGATTGAAGGCATGGAAAAGAACTGCGGAGCAGTTGCCCTTGGTTACGGTCTGGCAGCGCGTTTGCGAGTTCATTGTGACTCATGTCACCGGATTTAACTGGCTTGCGCGACAGCGTTTGCCGCAATTGATGCATTGCACATAGAGTCAATAGCCGTTTTTAGGATCAATGGAACCGCAAGGGCAAGGCCGCCGCCAACTACCGCCGCCTGCCGATAGAAGACAAGGAATCCTACCGCTGACTGAAGGCGGCCCAGGCCGGCAAGCACTGCCTGGGCGAGGCCGCCATGGTGACTGTAGTGGCCGACCGCGAAAGCGACATCTACGAGGAATGGGCGAGGCTGCCGGATGCGCGCACCCACCTGCTCACCCGCGTATGCCGCGACCGC
>JANMSB010000170.1:0-12857 GCA_031388915.1 Pseudomonadota bacterium
GCAGGTAAGGCTGCAGGATCACGATCTCGGCGTTCTCTTTCGCCACGAGATCCGGACGCGCGCCTTTCTCGAACGCGGCGACCGATTCCTTGCGCTGCTTGATCATCTTTTCGAGCACGGAAGTGATCTGCGCGTCGTCGAGCACGATGCGCTCGTCGACTTCACGCTGCTTGATGGCCGCCTGCAAAAGACGAATGACCGCGAGTCGATCCTTTTCGCCGGATCGCATCGCGGTCTTCATGTCTTCGGTGATGCGCTCTTTGAGCGTCATCCCCCTCTCCTTGAAAGCAGGGCTTCTCAGCTCGGACGCGGACGCGCCGAGTACTCGCGCGGGCTGTTGCGCTTGAGGTGACGCTTCACGGCAGCAGCCTTTTTGCGCTTACGCTCTTGCGTCGGCTTCTCATAGAATTCGCGACGTCTGAGCTCCGTCAACACGCCCGCTTTTTCGCACGCGCGCTTGAATCGGCGCAGGGCAGCATCGAAATATTCGTTCTCTCGAACGCGAACGCTAGGCATCGAAACCTCGAACTATTAATTAGAGACCGGCATCCGCCAGTCTGCGGGGGAAAAAGAGCGCGGCAGTTTAATGAGCCCCGGGCCGAAAAGCAAAGCCGGGTTGGGTGGCCCGGTTTGGGCAGCTTTGGAAGTTTGGGTGAAACAGCGCATGCGCGTATTGGCAATTGAAACCTCCTGCGATGAAACCGCCGCCGCCGTCTATGACAGCGAGCGGGGCTTGCTGGCGCACCAGTTGTATAGCCAGGTCGCCATGCACGCGGTATATGGCGGGGTGGTGCCGGAACTGGCCTCGCGCGACCACGTCCGTAAGATTTTGCCGCTCATCGATGCCGCTCTAAAGCAGGCCGAGACCGATACGGCGGAGTTGGATGGCGTGGCTTATACCGCCGGGCCTGGCTTGATTGGCGCACTTTTAGTGGGGGCGGCGGTGGCGCGTAGTTTCGCCTTTGCCCGTGGCATTCCGGCGTTGGGTGTACATCACTTGGAAGGCCACTTACTCGCGCCGATGCTGGAAGCCGATCCACCGCAGTATCCGTTTGTTGCGTTACTGGTATCTGGTGGCCATACCTTGCTCGCGGAAGTGACAGGCTTAGGTAAGTACAAAATCCTCGGTAGCACATTGGATGATGCGGCCGGTGAAGCCTTTGATAAGACCGCCAAGGTATTGGGATTGCCCTATCCCGGCGGACCGGCACTGGCGCAGCTTGCCGAGCAGGGCAAGTCCGGGCGCTTTCATTTTCCGCGTCCGATGCTGGATCGACCTGGGCTCGATTTCAGCTTCAGCGGCCTAAAAACAGCCGTGGTTGTTGCGCTGCGTAATGTGCAGCTAGACCAGCAGACCCGCGCTGATGTGGCCTGCGCATTTCAAGAAGCCGTGGTGGATGTGCTGGCTGCTAAGTGTGCGCGTGCGCTGGAGCAAGTGGCAGTCAAGACGTTGGTCGTGGCAGGCGGTGTGGGCGCCAATCGCAATTTGCGCGTTCGGTTATTGGCGCTGGGCGAACAGCGTGGTGTTGCGGTGCGTTACCCGCGCACCGAATTTTGTACCGACAACGCGGCCATGATTGCCTATGCTGGCTGCCAGCGTTTGCTGCAGGGTGAGCACGATGGTCTGGCAATACGCGCCACCGCGCGTTGGCCGTTGGATGAGCTGTCTGCGCCTGCTCGCTAAACAAATCAATTAATTAGCTCTGATGAAACCTATGACTGACAAGATTTTTCTGGCTGCGCTCACCACCGAATGTATCGTGGGAATTTGGGATTGGGAGCGCAAGGTCAAACAGAAAGTGGTGATCGATCTGGAAATGGCCTTCGATATTCGCAAAGCGGCGCAGTCCGACGATATCGAAGACACTCTGGACTACAAGAAGGTCAGCAAACGCTTGTTGAGTTTCGTGGGTGAATCGCAGTACCAACTAGTGGAGACCCTGACAGAAAATATAGCCAGAATCGTAATTACAGAGTTCGATGTTCCTTGGGTACGTGTTAGATTGAACAAACAGGGTGCGATTCGCAACTCGCGGGATGTAGGGATATTGATTGAGCGTCGTGCCGAAGATTACCTACAACCTAGCTAGAGATAGACCATGCCCGAAGTCTACGTTGCTGCCGGCAGCAATATTCAACCTGAACTAAATTTACGCGGTGCGCTTTCCGCATTAAAACGCCGGCTGGGAGAATTAAGGGTATCCAAGGCGTATCGCAATCAAGCGGTGGGTTTTGACGGTCCCGAGTTCATCAATCTGGTCATTGGTTTTGAAACCGAACTCACGTTGACCGAAGTGTTGTCGGTGCTGCAAGCGGTGGAAGGCCTGTGCGGGCGGCCGCGCAAGGCGCCTAAATTCGAACCGCGCTCCATGGACCTGGACCTGCTGATATACGGCGACATGGTATGCGCAACCCATGCAGTCACCTTACCGCGAGCCGATCTCGTCAAGCACGCCTATATGCTCGGGCCGTTGGCAGAGTTGGCGCCGAACCTGGTGCACCCCACCTTGAAGCAAACCATCGGCGAGCTATGGCAGAGCTTTGATAAAGCCAGCCATCCGATGACGCCTGCAGAAATCTAACCCGTAGAAATCTAAGAACCTGTTCAAGGTCTCGATCAAGGGATGCAGCGCAAGGCGAAACACCCCAAAAAAACGCAGCGCCAAACCCATTACGTGGGCAGTACGTGAGTATTTTTCGTGGCGTTTTAACGCCGCAAAGTGCCCTTCAGCGAGATCGTGAACAGGCTCTAAGCGGAATGGCGCTTACTTAAGCCATCAATGTCAGGAAGCGTTCCTTCCCCCGTTCGACGGGGGAAGGACAGGATGGGGGCAAAGCTTAGATGCTGCGGGCTGTTGAAGCGTCGGAGTGCCCCCACCCCAACCCTCCCCCGCTAGCGGGGGAGGGAGCCTGTACGGCTTAAGTAAGCGCCATTCGCTCTAAGCGCGGCAGTCTCTGACGCGCTTACCAGCCGATGCTGCGGCCGCCGTCTATAGCCAGCACTTGGCCGGTGACGTAAGGCGCATCCTTGGCAAAAAATAATGCTGCGCGCGCGATGTCGAGCGGCGAGCCTTGTCGTTTCAAGGCGGTTTTGCCAATGATTTCCTGCTGCAGTTCGGCGCTGATCGGCTGTTCCGGCCATAACACGGGCCCTGGGGCAATGGCATTCACCCGTACTTCCGGACCCAACTCCCGCGCCAACGCTTTAGTGAGCGTGACCAGGCCGGCTTTGGCGATGGAGTACACCGCATGTTCGGGTAGGGGACGCTGCGCGTGAATGTCCACCATATTGAGGATCAAGCCCTGCGTGGCGCGCAGATGCGGCGCGGCGGCTTGCGCCAGGAACAACGGTGCCTTGAGGTTGCTGCCCACCAACTCGTCCCACTGCTGCTCGTTGATAGTGCCGACCGGCGTCGGATAAAAGCTGGAGGCGTTGTTCACCAAAATATCCAAGCGCCCGCAGCGTTGTACGGTTTTGTCGATCAATTGCGCTAGGGCGTTGGTATCGAGCAGGTCGCAGCCGAGCGCCAGCGCGGATTGCGCCCGCAGCGCGTTTAATTCGGCAACCAACGCCTCGGCACTGGCTTGCGAACTGCGATAATGAATAACCAATTGCGCGCCTTCGCCATGCAAGGCATGTGCAATGGCATTGCCCAAACGTTTAGCGCCACCGGTAATCAGTGCGACTTTGCCGGTCAGTGCGCCTTTAGTGATGTTGGCAGGGTTAACGGTACTCATAAGGGCTGATGATTCATTTGTAATGCTGCAACACACCTTAACATCTCGCCATGCAGATTTGACCGCCCAGTTGACGTCTGCCGAACAGGCGCACAGCGAGCGCCTGCTGACGCTGATTCGCAGCGAAATCGAACGCGCCGGTGGTTGGCTGGACTTTCAATCCTTCATGACGCTTGCCTTGTATGCGCCGGGCTTGGGTTACTACAGTGCCGGTGCGCACAAGCTAGGCGCCGGTGGTGATTTCACCACTGCACCGGAAATCTCGCCACTGTTCAGTCGATGTGTCGCGCGGCAATGCGCGCAGGTGTTAACGCAGTTGGGGCAGGGCAGCATCTTGGAACTGGGTGCGGGGTCGGGTGTGATGGCGCTGGATATGTGGCGCGAGCTGGAGCGTATGCAGTGCCTGCCGGAGCGTTACTGCATTCTGGAAATCAGCGCCGACCTGCGCGCGCGTCAACAAACGCTGTTACGACAACAACTGCCGCAATACTTTGAGCGCATGCACTGGTTGGATGCGCTACCGCAGGATTTCGTTGGCGTGATGGTCGCCAACGAAGTGTTGGATGCCTTGCCAATACAGCGCTTTTGCATCCAGCACGGCGTGGTGCAGGCATTGGGCGTGGGTATGGGTGAAACAGACTTGGTTTGGCGCACAGCCCCCGCCAGTGCAGAACTGTCGGCTGCCGTACAGGCCATCCAGAATAATTTGCCGAGTCCATTGCCCGAAGGCTATTGCAGCGAAGTGAATCCGCAGTTGCCAGTCTGGATCAAATCGCTCGCCGAGTCGTTGCGTAGCGGCGCCATCTTGTTTATCGACTATGGGTTGCCGCAAGCGCAGTACTACGGCACCGAGCGTACTCAGGGCACGCTAAGTTGTTTTTTTCGCCAACGTATGCATGACAACGCATTGGTCAACCTGGGATTACAGGACATCACTGCGTGGGTGGACTTCACTGCGGTAGCCGAAGCGGGCTTGCATGCAGGGCTGGAGTTACTGGGCTTTGCCACGCAGGCGCATTTTTTATTCGGCGCCGGATTGCAGGAGCTGCTTACCGATATGAGCGAGCAAAGCGATGCCGTGCGTTGGCAGTTATCACAGCAGGTGCAGAAGCTGACGCTGCCCGGCGAAATGGGCGAAAGCTTCAAAGCCATCGCCTTTGCCAAGGACTGCGACTTGACGCTCAATGGCTTCGCGTTTCGCGACTTGAGGGACCGGTTGTAGTCGGTTCTGGCGCAGAAAACTGACGGCACCACCGTCAGTGCATTGCCTAAACGCAGCGCTTCGGTGTCGATGCGGAAAAAATGCGATACGCCGTGCGCGCTAGCGGCCTGTCGGACGGAATGAAGTTAGCGCTGGTCGGACGCCGACGTCTTCAGAAAGCTGTCAATGGCTGCAAAAGCATTGCGAGCCGCCTTCAGAGCGGCACTGGCTTGCCCCGAATCTGGCGTATCGTCGCCGAGCTGCGCAGTGATCGTTTCTAGTTCTCGTGTATGCGCGCGGATCTTTTGAGTGAAGTCCAGCGTGATCTGGTTCATAGCCGAATGATCGCGGAACCATCGACCTACAACAATTGGAGTGGCGCTTAGTCTGCCCTACGTATTTTCTTTAGGGCGCGACCACATTGCAGCGAATCGCCAGCCGGACCAGTTGCGCGGCATTCTGTAAGTCCAGCTTCTTCATGATGTTGGCATGGTGCACGCCGACGGTCTTGGGGCTGATGCTGAGGGAGGTGGCAATCTCAGCGACCGACTGTCCTTCTGCAAATCGCTGGAACAACTGGAATTCTCGGGTCGAAAGCGCATGCAGCGGCCCCGCAGCAACGCCGGACAGCACATTGTGTACCAGTTCGGTGACGTGCTTGGAGTCTATGTAGGGCTGCCACTGCGCCACTTTGCGCACCGCTTCCGCCATCTGCCCCATGCCGCTGGCCTTGGTCAGATAACCGACGGCGCCGGCTTGCAGCGTGCGCAGGATCATGGTCTCGTTGTCGTGCATGGTGAACGCCAGAATACGGGCAGAAGGGTCCAGCGCCTTCAGCCGGCGGATAGTCTCAAGACCACCGATACCCGGCATGCTCAAGTCCAGAATCACCACGTCCGGCCGCAGTTCTGCATAAGTAACGCAGGCGGTTTCGCCATCGCCCACATCGGCTGCGACGCGGATGTCCGGGGTATTTTCCAGCATGTGGCGATAGCCATCGCGCACCACCGGGTGATCATCCACCAGCAATACCGAGATCCGCACCGAGGTTGCAGGGGTGTCGGTCATGGGTCGCTCTCGATAACCAGCGGCGCAGTGAGCGGCAGGCGCACGGCAATCTGCACGCCCTGCTGTGGTTGGCTGTGCAGATTGAATTCGCCATCGGCAGCAATCACCCGTTCGCGCATGCCCATCAACCCCAAGCCCGACGACAAGCGCTCGGTATCCAGGCCCCGGCCATCATCCTCGATGCTCAACCGTAAGCAGTTGCGGTTATCACGCCGCAGTCGCACCGCTACGCGTGTGGCCTGTGAGTGCTTGGCCACATTGGTGAGTGCTTCCTGCACGATGCGGTAGGCGGTGATACCCAGCGATTCCGGCAGGCCTTGAAGCTCACCGCTTAGCTGCAGATCGCAAACTATTTGCGGATGGTGTTCGCGCCACTGCGCCACGAGTTCCTGCAGGCTTTCGCTTAGCCCCAGGGAATCCAGCAGGCTGGGGCGCAGGCGACGCAACATTTGCCGTATCAAGCGATGCATTTCGCCGGCGCTGTTGCTGATGGCGTGGGCGCTGATCGACAGGCGCGGGTCGCGATCCACACCACTGCTGCTACGGATCGCTTCGGCTTCCGCCTGAATGGCCGTCAGCCACTGGCCGAGTTCGTCGTGCAGCTCGCGGGCCAGTTCACGGCGCTCGGTTTCCTGCACGCTGAACATGCGCCGCGTCAGTGAGCGGTTCTGTCGCAACAGTTCATCGGCACGTTGTTCGGCCTGACGGCGAGCAGTGATGTCCACCACCACGACGCGACAGGTCGCTCCCGAGCCATCGGCCACGGCTTCCACATGGGCAAACAAGGGCTGCCGGCCCGGCACGGCGAACTTCAGTTCGAGAATGTCGGCAGTGCTACTGGTGAATACCTGTTGCAGGAACTTGGCGAACAAACTCAGGGAGTCGGCGGGAATGAAGTTCGCCATGCGCCGACCCATTAATGTCGAGCGCGGCTGCTCCAGCAGTTTGGCGCCGGTGAGATTCAGGTGAGTGATCGTGCCGTTGCGATCCAAGGTGAAGTAGCCGACCGGGGCAAAGTCATAGAGCGTCGTGTAACGCGCCAGACCGTCTTCCACTTCTTCGCGGATGCGCTGCAGTTCCTGGTTCTGCATCTCGAGTTCGATCTGGTGCACTTGCAGCTCATGCAGTTGCCGCAGGGCATCCACATCAATCGCTGGCGGCGTGTGCGACGCCGTTCCGTCCAGGCGTTGTTCCGCGCGGCGCCGCAGCTCCGTCATGCCGATGTGTCCGGTGTTGCGACGACTCATAGTGAACTCAACCCCCGTCTAGGGACGGTCTGATTTTCCCCAAATTGTCATTTCGACCGAAGGGAGAAATTTTGCAAGTGCTTGATAATGTCAGCGGTGAAGCTATGAAAGATTTCTCACTGCGTTCGAAATGACAGTTAGTCAGAGCTTCCGTGGCTATGAGACGCTGATGGTATGTCGAAGTTGCGCTTCCAGTTCCTTATGCTCAGTGATGTTGCTGAAGGTGATGACAACGCCGTCGATCATATTGTCAATCGTGCGATACGGCATAACGCGCACCTTGAACCAGCGCCCGTTGCTGGCGGGAATCTGCTTTTCGCAATAGACCAGTGTGCGCAGTACTTCGCGCGCATCCGCCTCCAACTGCGGATAGTCCAGTTGCATCACAATGTCGCTGAGCGGCCGGTTCACATCGCCGGGCAGCAGTTTAAAGATATCCGTGGCGTGTGTGGTGAAGCGCCGCACATGCAGTGCGTTGTTGAGGAATACCGTGGCGATGTCGGTGCTGTCGAGCAGGTTCTTCATGTCGTTGCTGGTGCGCGTCAGCTCATCCACTTTAGATTGCAGCTCTGCATTCACGGTCTGCAGCTCTTCGTTCATGGACTGCATTTCTTCCCGCGACGTGGTCAGCTCTTCGTTAATCGACTGTAGTTCCTCGTTCGCCGACTTGAGTTCTTCCTGGGTGGTTTGCATATCCTCATACAATCTGCGGCTCTCTTCACGCGCTTGGCGCACCACCTGCTCCATTTCCAGCACTTGTTTGACCTGGCGCGGCTTGTTGGCACGCCCCGGCGCTGAGGGTGCGGCCGCCGCCACGTCGGTGAAAACAATCATCAGCATGCCGCGCAGTTGCAGCGGTTCGTCGATCGCTTGCACGCTGACATCGACGATCTGGGTGCCGCCATTGGTGCCCACCGTTACGCCGTGAATGAGCACTGACTCCTTATGCCGTGCCGCTTTATGCAAGGCCGCAGTCAGCGCCCCGCGCAACCCCTCGCGCGCCATGGCATGAATATTCCAGTTGGCTTGGCCGGTTGCAGGTTCGAGATATTTACCGGTGCGGCCGCTGATATAGACGATGTCGCCGGTCTCATTAACCAGCACTGCCGCCGGGCAAAACCGCTGCAGCAGCGCCTGATCCGCCAGTGATGCAAGATTGGGAGTCGGGTGGGGTGTCTGCACATCATTACTCACGGCCAAGGTGATCGGAAAACGCCCGGTAGGAAAGTCGAGCGCCGTCCCGCCGCCCACCAGCATATCGCGACGACGGAACAAGCGTATCTTCGGGTCCAGCGGCACAAAGGCTTCGCTATGACCGCCGATGGTCTCGGCGCCGCCCAGAAATAACACGCCGCCGGGATTCAAACTGTAGTGAAACAAGGCAATGAGTTTTTTCTGCAACTGCGGACCCAGATAGATCAGCAGATTGCGGCAGCATAGGAAGTCCAGCTTGGTGAAGGGCGGATCGAACAGCACATCGTGCGGCGCGAACGTCACCATCTCGCGGATTTCCGCGCGCATCCGGTAGCCGGTGCCTTCCTCGTGAAAAAAACGGCCCAAACGCCGGGTTCCGAGGTCAGCTTGAACGTTGGCGGGATAAACGGCTTTACGGGCCTTGTCCACGGCATCACGGTCAAGGTCGGTGGCGAAAATCTGTAGCGAGTAACGTCCCTGCGGTTTGACTTCTTCCAGCGCTTCCTGGAACACCATGGCCAGCGAGTAGGGTTCTTCGCCGGTGGAGCAGGCCGGTACCCACGCGCGGAATGCCCGGCCGCTGGGATGTTCCGCCAGCAAGGCCGGTATGACCTGTGCCTTGATAAATGCCCACGCCTCGGGATCGCGGAAGAAGCTGGTCACCCCGATCAACAATTCCTTGAACAGGAAGTCCAGCTCTTGCGGATGCTCACGCACGTAGCGCGCGTACGCCTCTACCTTGTCGAGTTGATGGATGCTCATGCGCCGTTCGATGCGCCGGCACACGCTGTTTTTCTTGTACTGTGAAAAATCGCGCCCGGTGCGTAGGCGCAGCAAGCTGAGCACTTTGTCCAGGTCGCCGCGAATGCGCTCGTCGACTTCGGGCAGTGACGACTGGGCGGATGCGGCATGGCGGAAGTGGGCGATGATGCGCGCCGGCAGTTCCTGTGCGGCGGCGACGATATCGACCACACCGGCGGCGATGGCGCTACGTGGCATGCCGTCGAATCCGGCTTCAGTGGGTTCCTGCACCAGGATCAGTCCGGCGTGTTCCTTGATGGCGCGCACGCCGAGCGTGCCATCCGAACCCATGCCGGACAAAATCACGCCGGCGCACAGCTCGCGATGCTGCTCCGCGAGGGACTGGAACAAGCGATCGACTGGCAGGCGCAGGCCACGCGGCATATCCGGATCAAGCGGCAACAGCGCCCCGCGTCGCAGCAGCAGATCTTTGTTGGGTGGAATCACGTACACGCACTCCGGCTTGACCAGCATGCGCTGGCTCACCTCGTACACGGGCATGTCGGTGAAGCGCCCCAGCAATTCGGGCAGCATGCCCTTGTGGGTCGGATCGAGATGTTGAACGACCACATAGGCCATCCCGCTGCCCTTGGGTACGTGTCGTAGAAATTGCTCCAGGGCTTCCAACCCACCGGCGGAGGTGCCGATACCGACAATGGGGAAGGTGGTCCAGGGCGTTGGCGGCGGCGGCGTCTCGGTCAACACTGTGCCGGGCACCTTGGCGACCGGTTGTTCAGCGGCCGCAGGCTGCGTCGGTTTGCGGTTGGATTTGGAGGGCTGCTTCGCCAAAGCGGTTGCCTTGTGTGTGGGACTGGACGTTTGTCCATTAGCATAGTGATCTATGGCGCCATCCGCTGCGGCAGCAAACGATCGCATTCGTTTTTTACCACGGCGTAGCACTCACAGGTTCGCGCTTCCAGGCCTGCGCGATTGAGTACGGCGATATGACCGCGGCTGTAGTGAATCAACCCGGCGTCTTGCAGCTTGCGCGCGGCTGCAGTAACGCCTTCGCGGCGCACACCGAGCATATCGGCGATCAATTCCTGCGTCATGTCCAGCTGGTTCGAAGGCAAGCGATCCAGACTCAGCAAGACCCATCGGCACAGTTGCTGGTCGACCAAATGATGCCGGTTGCAGACGGCGGTCTGCGCCATTTGCGTTATCAAGGCTTGCGTGTAGCGCAACAACAGGCGGAGTGCTGCTCCGCCTCGATTGAACTCATCCTTGAGCAATTGCCCGGTGAGTTGATAGGCATAACCTGCGCTCTGGACCACTGCCCGGCTGGGCGTGCTGTCCCCCCCATAAGCAGCGAGACACCGATGAGGCCGTCATTGCCGATGATGGCGATTTCGGCAGAGGCGCCGTCGGCGAGTGTGTACAGCAGGGACACAATCGCGGTGGTCGGAAAATATGCGTGGCGTAACTGGACGCCAGATTCGTAAAGGACTTGGCCCAATGACAGCGGAACCAGTTTCAGATCCGGCTGTAGTCGTTGCAGGTCGGTCGCGGCTAAGTGCGCGAGCAAGCGGTTTTGAGTTGGGTCGTGGCTTGGTGACATCATTAGCGTTCCCGGCTTCTTAAGTGCAGCGCTTGCCAATGATCAAGGTGCTGTAACGAACTGTGCTGTGATACTAGCGGAATAGCAGAAGCTGTGCCGGGTGGTAAGTAACTAGGAACAAACCCGAAGGCCTCGCCGAAGCGCCGAGTGAAGCCCAGGTCACCGGCAAATTTCAGAATGAAGCGGCGGAAGATCCGCTAATCACGGTGATCGACCTGCACATCGGCGTGGGCGAAGTGTCGGCTCAGGTGCTGCGCTCCAGAGCTGGACGACTCGATGTTGGCCGAAGTCTTTGGCATCAACATCAAGATGGCGAGCGCACGCAAGTCGCTCGTCTCATCGCAACACGGCTGCGCTGTTTCCTGCTAAAAGACCAACGTCTTAAGTAACGAGCATGGGGAGGCGGCTTGAGTATGAGTACTGAAAACGAAACCAAGATCCGAGCCACGGCTGATCGCGTTATCGAATTGGGCAGGGAGGTCGAAGCGTCGGGCCATGCGGCTATCGACGAACCTTCCCTGGTGCAAGCGCGTGCGGTGTTGCATCAATGGGTCGATGCCATGCAAGGTGTGGTGGTTAATCCGGCGCTCGGGCGCGTGACCGTGATCCACGCAGATGGCAGTGCGTCGTCTATCGCCTGTGCAGACCTCGCCTTCAAGATGAGCGCCGTCGGCATCACGCAAACGCGCTAAATTTTTGACAGACCAAATCACTGGCAAGGCCAATCGCAAGGATAGTTAAGAGGGATTGAACCGGCGTCGCACAAATGCGAGATTGAACCTCTGAAACAGATTCATTCGGAGACAGCCATGGCCGACGACAACACAGAACTCGCAAGCGCCGCACGTAAGTATTGGTCCGCAGAGGGCTACACGCCGGGCGGCGTCATACGCAAAGTGGATTACGCAGCCGCCTCCAAGGGCCTGCATCCCAGCTTGCAGGGTATCAAGATCGTCGATTGCGACACCCACATCACCGAAGCGCCAGACCTGTTCACCTCGCGCGCCCCGGGCAAGTACAAGGGCAAGGTGCCGGAAGTCCGGCGCATCAACGGGGTTGATCGCTGGTTCGTCGGTGACCGCGACTTCGGTACGCTGGGCGGCAATGTCATCGCCACCAATCACAACAAGCTGCTCGGCCGGCTCGCTTTCCCGACCATCGACGAAGGTCATGCGGGCGCGCACGACACCAAGATGCGCCTGCAAGCCATGGATGACATGGGTGTGTATGCGCAGGTGTGCTACCAGAACTCTGGCGTCACACAGGCCGGATCGTTGATGTCGCTGGGCGATAACGATCTGGCCATCGCCATTATCAAAATGTACAACGACGCCGCTATCGAGCGTCAGCAAGAGTCCGGCCAGCGCTTGTTCACGATGGCGCATCTGCCACTGTGGGACAAAGCCGCGATGGAAGCCGAAGCACGTCGCTGTATCGACGCAGGGCTCAAGGGCTTCGTGCTTCCCGATACACCGGAACGTCTGAAGATGCCGTCGTACCTGCACGATTACTGGACACCGCTCCTAGAAATGTGCGCCGACACCGGCACACCTATCAACTTCCACTTGAACGCAGCGATCGATCCGAATGCATTGACCTGGGAAGGCTTCGCGTTCGAGCAAACACTGTCCGTGGTCGCGACCATGTACTCCATCGGCAATGCCGCAACATTGGGCAACTGGATTGTCAGCGGTCGGCTCGACCAACATCCCAAGTTGAAGATCGGCCTCATCGAAAGCGGCATGGGCTGGGTGCCCTTCGCGCTCGAAGCGCTCGAACACCAGTTCAACGAGATGCTGCCCGCCAAGTCGAAAATCCTACAGCGTCGCCCGTGGGATTATTTCCGCGACCAGTTCTGGGTGACTTACTGGTTTGAAGAAGTCGGACCAAAGCTGCTGCTCGAAACCATCGGCGTCGACAAAGTACTGTTCGAGACTGATTTTCCGCATCCAACCTCGCTGTATCCGGGCGTGCAGGAACACATCATCGACACACTGGCCGGCTACGACCAGAGCGTGAAAAAGAAAGTGCTCGAGACCAACGCAGTCAA
>JANMSB010000194.1:0-6534 GCA_031388915.1 Pseudomonadota bacterium
CAGCAAGCCAGCCGCGCCAAGAGCGCGTTCCTGGCCAACATGAGTCATGAAATCCGCACTCCCATGAACGGCATCATCGGCATGGCCGGCTTGCTGCTCGACACGACGCTCACTCATACCCAGCGCGACTTCGCCGACACGATCCGCAGCAGCGCCGATTCGCTGCTGCGGATCATCAACGACATTCTGGATTTCTCGAAAATCGAAGCCGGCCGGCTCGACATCGATCTGCTGGAAATGGATCTGCGCAGCAATGTCGAAGACGTGGGCGCGATGCTGGGCATTCAAGCAGCCAGCAAGCACCTGGAGCTGGTCATCAACGTGCATCCGGGCATTCCCGAGCGCGTGATCGGCGACCCGCAACGCATCCGTCAGTGCCTGATTAATCTGGTGGGCAACGCCATCAAATTTACGCGCCAGGGCGAAGTGTCGGTCGAGGTAAGCCATATCGGCGATCGCGACGACAAGATGTTGCTGCATTTCGAAGTGCGCGACACCGGCATCGGACTAACGCCGGACGAGGCGAACAAACTATTTCAGCCCTTCACGCAGGCCGACTCGTCGACCACGCGCAAGTACGGCGGCACTGGCCTGGGCCTGTCGATCGTTAAACGGCTGATCGAAATGATGGGCGGTAAAGTGGGCGTCAGCAGCACACCCGGTCAAGGTGCGACTTTCTGGTTTACCCTGCCGTTGCAAGCCGCATCGGCACAGCCGAATACGGCGACCCCGCCCACTGCGCAAGATGGCAAGCGCATTTTGGTCGTCGACGACAACGCCACCAATCGGCGCGTCTTGTCGTTACAACTCCGTCATCTCGGTTATGAAGTGGGCATCGTCGCCGGCGGCGCCGCAGCCTTGCAGGAACTACGGCAGCAATTGGCGCTGGACCAGCCCTATGAGGCGGTACTGGCGGATTTCCAGATGCCGGACATGGATGGCGCGATGCTGGGCGAACGTATCAACGCCGATCCACAGCTGTCGCACGCGCGCTTGGTGCTGCTGACCTCGATGGATCGACATGGCGACGCGCAACGGTTTGCGGCGATGGGATTCGCCGCGTATCTCACCAAACCCATACGCGCTCGCGAACTGCGCGACTGTCTGCAACAGGTCCTGTCCCGCGATGCTCAGGCTTGGCGCGATCCCAGCCAATCGCTGATCACGCGCGCCCTGTTGCTGGAACACGCGGCGGCGGCGCGCTTCGCCGGCAAGGTACTGCTGGTGGACGACAATGCAATCAATCAGAAAGTTGCCGGCCGCTTCCTGGAGCGCATGGGTCTGGCGGTGCATATGGCTGCCGATGGCGCGGAGGCGGTTACCGCTTTCGAGACCGGAAATTTCGATATGGTGTTCATGGATCTACAAATGCCGGTGATGGATGGCTTTGAAGCCACCCGGCGCATTCGCGACTTCGAGGGCTGGCGCAAGCGCACGCCCATTATCGCCTTGACAGCCAATGCCATGAGCGGGCAACTGGAGCGCTGCTTGGCCAGTGGCATGGACGGCTTTCTGACCAAGCCGCTGGAAGTGGATCGATTGCGCGAGCTGGTCGCTAAATATTGCAGTCAACAGCCATCGGTAGCGCTCGACGAACAGCAAGCAGCGCAATTGCTGGAAACGCCTGCCACACCGCAGTCGATGATTCTGAATATTGAGCGCTTCCAGGCCGTAACCGGCGCCGATGCCGGCTTTATGCGTGAGCTGGCGCAAGCTTATATCGACAGCGCGCAGCTCGCCGTGGCCGAATTAATCGCCGCACATGCCGCTGCGGACCGCAACGCCTTGCAGCGCGCCGCACATAAGCTCAAAGGCGCCAGCGCCAATGTCTACGCCGAACAAGTCCGCGATCAATGCGAGGCGCTGGAACAGCAGGCCGCATCAGTAGACATGGAGGCCCTGGACGTACAACTGGCGCAGTTGCGTAACGCCGTGACTGAAGCCAACGCTGCATTCGAATCACGGCTACATGACGATCAATCCGCAGCGTGAAGCTGTGGGCGTTAGCCGGACTCTTTAAAAATAGCCATCAGGCTAAAGCCTGACCCACCGCTACGCGTCTGGCTTTGCCAGGGTGGACGCGTCAAGCAGCCTGCTGCACCGTGACGCGATTGCGACCAGCCGACTTACTGGCATACACGCCGGTATCGGCGGCAGCGATCAACTTGTCGAGCGCCGTATCGATCACCATGCCCGGTTGCCAGCCGCTGACGCCGAAACTAGCCGTCACGGGCACCGCTACCGTCTGTGTGCACAGCGGCACGGCGGCCACGTGCACGCGGCAGCGTTCGGCCACCATGGCCGCTTGCTCCAGGGCGGTTTCTGGCAGCACCACCACGAATTCCTCGCCGCCATAACGCGCCACCCAATCGGTGTCGCGCAGCGTGTATGTCAAGGAGCGGGCAAAATCAATCAATACCTGATCGCCGATCTGGTGGCCGTGGGTGTCGTTAATGCGTTTGAAATGATCCACATCGCACAACATCAGCGACACCGGACGCTGGTAACGCTGGGCGCGCTCCAGTTCGCGTTGCAATTGGTCCATTAAGTAGCGGCGATTGAAGACACCCGTCAGTGCATCGGTAATCGACAGACGCAAATTCTCGGCATTGGCGGCACGCAGCGAACGTTCCATGGCCACTAACCGCTTGCCGGTGTTGAGACGCGCCAGCAGTTCCGGCTCCAACACGGGTTTCACCAGATAATCGTCCGCGCCCGCCTGCAGGCCCATCACCACGTGCTCCACGGCATCACGTGAGGTGACCACAATCGCGTAGACATAGTGGTCCAGCCCCATGGAGCGTATCCCCCGGCACAGCGACAAGCCATCCAGCTTAGGCATCTCCCAATCGGTGATTAACAATGAGATGCCGCCCTGCGCCACCAGCTTAAGCGCTTGTTCGCCATCCTCGGCAGTCACCACCTCAAAGCCGGCGCGTGACAGCATGCGACCTACCAGCATGCGTTGTACCGGCTCATCATCCACCAACAACACCCGCCAGGTTTCGGCGGGCGGCAGGATGACGTCGTTGGGTTGCGTGGTTGTCTGTTGATTCATGCTTACTTCATGCCTGTCAGTTAGCCGTTTCAGCCACCGCGTTCCAAGCGGCGATCGCCGCCGGCAAGTCGCGACCCGGCATAGGCTTGCCGATCAAATAACCTTGCACGCAATCGCACTTGGCGCGCGCCAGAAAATCGAGCGCCTCCTGCGTCTCCACGCCTTCCGCACAGGTCGTCAGTCCCAACTTATGCGCCAGCAACACCATCGTTTCCACCATGACGCGCGCCTCGTCTCGGTGACACACGTCACGCACGAAGGAGATGTCGATCTTCAACTCACTAAACGGCATCAAGTACAGCTGTTTGAGCGACGAATAGCCGGTGCCGAAATCGTCGATCGACAACCCGAAGTTTTTCACCCGCAAGCGGGTCAGCACATCCATGGTGGTGTCCGGATCGGACATGGCGGCCGATTCGGTGATTTCAAAGGTAATCAATTGTGAGTCCACACCATAGCGCGCCGCCAAGCGGCTGGCCATGTCTGGAAAAGTGCGGTCGTTGAGCAGGCGCGGCGACAGGTTGATGGCCACCGCCAACAGCAGGCCGGCCGCATGCCACTCCGCGGTCTGGCGGATCGACATCTCGACCACTTGCTCGGTCAATTGACGGATCAGCCCACTGTTCTCGGCAATCTCGATAAACACCGGCGGCGGAATGAAACCACGCATAGGATGCCGCCAACGCGCCAGTGCTTCCACGCCCTCCACTTCCCAGCGGCCCGCAGCGGTGTAGCGCGCCTTGGGCTGGTAGAAAACGTGCAACTCGTTGCGCGCCAGCGCCAACTCCAGATCGGAAGCGGTCACCCCGGCAGTGGGTTTCATGGTCTTGCGCAACACGGCTTCAAGATCGCCCAGCATGATGGGCTTTTGCAACGCCCCCAACATGCTCAGTCCCTGGGTGCGCCCCACTTGCTCGGCGGTGCTGAGCACGCGCTGGTCCATGCCGCTGGCGACCAGTACCTGCGCCTTGGCGCCTTGGCTACCCAGATAGCGCAGCAACTCGATGCCATCGGCGCCGGACATTTGCAGGTCCAACACAATCACGGTGGGATTGAAGTCGAGATAGGCGCGCCGGAACGCATCCGCCTCGGTCACCGCCAGGGCCTCAAATCCCAGACGTTTGGCGACCTCGGCAATGAACTCGCAGAGCTCCTGCTGATCGTCAATCACCAATAAGCGGTTGGTCGATTCTTGCAACGCGCACCTCACGACAGGTTGCCGCCGTGTCAGGCGTCAGCCACACAACAACGGCGTCAATCCAATAAGTACCTGAGCTTCAAGGCCAGCTCTTCATTGCGATAGGGTTTGGCAATCATTGCCTCCTGAGCCAGCGGGCCGGCCTTCGCTAACACCGGGACACCGAGATAACCCGTCGTCAGCAGCACGCGAATATCGGGCTTGATCTGCCGAGCGCGCTGCGCCAACTCCGGTCCCAGGATAGCACCCGGCATGATCACGTCTGTGAACAGCATATCGATACGCGCTTGCTCGCGAAGCACTCGCAGCGCGGTCTCACCGTTGGAAGCATCCAGCACTCGGTAACCCAACTGCTGCAACGCCAGCACGGTGGTAGCGCGCAAATCCGTATCGTCTTCGACCACCAAGATCACGTCGCTGCCGCCCGGCAAGCCTTTTTGCACCAAGGTGTCTTCGCGATTCGATTCCGCTTCAACGCAACGCGGCAACACGATACCGATGCGCGTGCCCCGGTTCAGCTCACTCTGCACTAACAGCGTACCGCCGGATTGCTTGGCAAAGCCGTGCACCATGGACAGGCCCAAGCCGCTGCCTTTGCCGATTTCCTTGGTGGTAAAAAACGGCTCGAATACCCGCGACACAATCTGCGGCGGAATGCCCATGCCGGTATCGGCCACGCTGATTTCCACGTAGTCGCCTTGTGCTAAATCGGCATGCGCGCGAAAAAATGAAGCGTCCGGGCGCAGGTTCCTTGCCGCCACCGTCAGGCGGCCGCCGTTGGGCATGGCATCGCGCGAATTGATCACCAGATTGAGAATGGCATTCTCCAACTGGCCCAGATCGATTTTGATGCGCCACAAATCCGCGCCGATATCCAGGCGCATTTCCACCGTGTCGCCGAGGGTGCGCTGAATCAGTTCGGCGAAGGCGTGCAACTGATGGCCGATATCGATGATGATCGGATCCAGCACCTGACGCCGCGCAAAACTCAACAAGCGTTTGGTCAGCTCAGTGCCGCGCATGGCCGCACGCATGGCCGTGGCGAGTTTGCGCACCACGGCGGGGTCATGTGTCACATCGCGTTCGATCAATTGCAGATTGCCCAGGATAACGCCCAGCAAATTATTGAAGTCATGCGCGACGCCGCCGGTGAGTTGGCCGACCGCCTGCATTTTTTCCGCTTGATACAACCGCGCTTCAAGCATCTTCAAATCGGTGATGTCGGTGAGCACCATGAAACAGCCGTGCGCCGCAGCCCCGGGCTGGTACTCCGGCACAAAGCTACAGTGCACATGCCGGTGCTCCCGTTCCGCGCTCAGCGGCAGCACTACCGTGCTGGCCTGTCCCGCCAGTCCCTGGTCGACGCCTTGCACCAGCTCGGCATACTGCCGCGCGTCCAACACCGTCGTCAGTCCCTGGCCGACACAATCCGCGTTTAAGGCAAGCAACTGGCGTAAATTCGACTGATTGCAATAAGTCAGTTGCCGCTGTTGATTGACGTGCGCCACCAGCGAGGGCACGGCATCGAGTGTGGCGCCGAAAAAATCGCGGGTGTCGCTCAACATGCGTTCGGCGTGTTTACGTTCGGTGACATCCTGCATGGCGCCGTACAAACGCACGGTCTGCCCATCAATACGCTCCGGCTTGCCGATGCAGCGCACCCAGTTGTGGCCCGCGCCGTTGAGTTGCAGCTCCAAGTCGAAGCTGCGTGCGTCGCGAATCGCCCAGCGCGCCACGCGCAACAAATCGCGCCGCGACGAACGCGTCAACGACTTGAGCACCTGCGTCACGGCCGCGGTGCGTCCGGCGGATAGGTCCAAGCGGCGGCTGACGCCTTCCGATACGCTCAACCGCGCCGACCCGACGTTCAATTCCCAGGCGCCCACCTTGGCCAGATACTGCATATCCGCCAGCATCACATCGACACGAGAACGCTCGGTCAAATCCCGAAACGCAATCAAACTGGCGGCTACGCCGTTGTGGCGCAACGGCACCATGCGATATTCGACCGGCCGGGTCCGGCCATTCTTGCAACGCAGGATGGCGCCAATGCCACGCAACATATCGGTGGTGTAACCAATACGCGCGTGATCGCGCTGCTCCGGCAATTCACCGGCCGTCATGAGTTTGCGGTAGTCCTGACCCAGCAGTTCTTCGAGTTCGTAGCCGAGCAAGCGAACCGCCGCCGGATTGGCAAAACTCACCGCGCCTTGCACATCCAGTTCCAAAACACCCTCGCCGCTGGCATCGACGATGGCCTGGTTGCGACGGTGGACCG